>CAYFNH010000014.1:0-33609 GCA_964344435.1 uncultured Piscirickettsiaceae bacterium
CCAACGCTACCATCGAGAAGATGATTCTCTCGGTGGTCGCCAAGCGGGTGGCCAACCCGGATCATCCGCTGGGAAAAACAGGCTGACCCCTTTCCATGGCTGAACCCAAACCGCCCCGTATCCTTGCCATTGATGACGAAGCTCAGGTACACCTGACCTATCAGAATATTCTCGGTACCACCCAGAGTGCCGAGGTGTTGGATAGTCTGATGGAGGGGCTGCTGACAGCGGTTGGCCGTGAGGAGGATGAACGTGGAGCGAGGGGGCAGTATCGCCTCGATCATGCTGATCAGGGGGAGGCGGGTTATCACATGGTGCAGGAGGCGTTGCAACAGCAGGACCCCTATGCGGTGGTGCTGCTCGATATCCAGATGCCGCCGGGGTGGGATGGACTGTTGACCGCACGCAGAATTCAACAGCTTGCCCCGCTGACACGGATTATTCTGATTACCGCCTATACCCACTACAACTATCGTGAGATTCAACAGCAGATTGGTACCGATTTTGTTCTGCTGATGAAGCCCTTTGAAGATCAGCGGCTGCACACCCTGATTGACTTGCAGATTCACAAATGGCGGGCGGCATCGGCGTTGCGCAGTGCCCAGCAGGAGCTGCTGGCTGCAGAGAGTGATCTTGATGCGCACCTGACAGCGGATGACGAGGTTCAGTCCCGTTACGGTATGCAGATGGTGGAGGCGGGGGATCCGCTCCAGCTGGAGAAGGCACGCTACGAGCTGATTCTCAACTCGGTTGAGGAGGGGGTGTTGATCATCGACCGGCGTGGCACCATTGAATACAGCAATCCCGGGTTGGAGCGGCTGCTGGGTAAGGAGAGCAGTGAACTGGTCGGCCTGCCCCTGGCACAGCTCTTCCATAATAGTGATGCGGAAAACTTTTATAGCGGGAAGATGGATCGGCTGGAACGGGCACAGCATTTTCTGCAGGAGGTGGCCAGAGATCAGACGCCACTGCTCACCAGCTGGGTCCGTTCGGCACTGATTCCGGTGCTGCTGGTCGATGTGCATGGCCGGGTGGTACAGAGCAATGCGGCGATGCGCGGTCTTACTGGCTGGGGCAAGCGGCAGTTGGGTGGCAATAGTATGGATCTGCTGTTGCCACCGGAGATACGTGGACATCACGGCAAGCTGGTGGAGCAGTTCATGCGCTCGGATACCGCCAGAAGAATGGGGGAGGGCGAGCAGCTGTTCGAGATCATGACCCGTGGCAATCAGCGTAAACAGGTGGCGATCGGCTTGATCCCGTTGCAGCTGGAGGGAGAGAAGCATGTGCTGGTGCTGCTGCATGACCCACTCGAGACAGAGCAGTGGAAGCTGTTTCAGTTGACCCCGTTTGGACGGCTGTTTGCGCGCAACCAGAATAGTGAGCTCTCCACCCGCTGGGAACTGCAGCACAACAATGGTGAGGCGGTTGCGGTACATGCCACCGGTTCACCACTCTATGTAGAGCAGGAGGGGGCGCAGAAGTTCATCGGGGTTGTGCTGATACTGCACAGCGCAGAGGGGTTGCAGTTTGCCGAGTCACAGATAGACCATGAACAGGCAAAAAACAGCTTCCTCTCCACCGTTAGCCATGAGCTGCGCACTCCGCTGGCAGGGGTGCTGGGCACTGCTACACTACTGATGCAGCAGGCTGATTTTCCTCCGGGGCATCAACAGATGGTTGCAGAGATTATCGAGGCGGGTCAGAGTATGTTGGGCTCGGTCGATCAGATGATCCAGTATGCCGAGATCCAGTCGGGCGAATTGGTGGTGCGTGAAGAGCCATTCCTGCTGCAGAAGTTGCTCGACGGCTTGGAGAGCCGTTTTGGCCTGCAGGCAGAAGAGGAGGGGCTGACCCTCGGCTTCAGGCTGGATCCGGCGTGTGAGGCCAGCTATCTGGGGGACCATCCCAGGGTTGAGCAGGTTCTCTCCAACCTGCTCGATAATGCGCTGAAGTTTACCCAGGAGGGGAGAGTAGAGCTGACAGTGGAGTGTGATGTCGAGTGTCGACTGCTACGTTTTATTGTGGAGGACCAGGGGTGCGGCATTGAATTGACGGACTTCAAGAGAATCTTCCACCCCTTCGAGCAGCTCGACAGTCGACTCTCCCGTATTCATATGGGGTTGGGGCTGGGACTCTATGTTGCGCAACAGCTGTCACAACAGTTGGGAGGCATCCTGGAGGTTGACAGTGAGCCGGGCAAGGGGAGCCGCTTTGTGCTGACGCTGCCGTGTCGTTTGAGCGATCCTCTGCAACAGAAGCAGCCAGTGGTGTTCCCGACGGCGGTGCCCAACCGCTTCCAGGGCAAGATTCTACTGGTGGAAGATACCCCGGAGATGCAGCTGCTGGTACAGCGGATGCTGGAGGCCACCGGGCTGGTGGTAGAGGTGGCCAACCATGGTGAGGAGGCGGTACAGCTGGGGCTGCAGAACTCCTACGATCTGATTTTGATGGATATGCAGATGCCGATCATGGATGGCATCGAGGCCACCGAGACCCTGCGTAACCTGGGGATTACCACCCCGATTGTGGCCCTTACTGCCAATACGGTGCAGGCCAACCGCGACCGTTTCTTCGAGGCGGGGTGCAATGACTTCCTCGGCAAGCCGATCGACCGTACCCTGCTACTGCGCACGCTGGCCAACTACCTTACCAGTGGTGGTGGCGCACTGCATGAGGAGGAGGCGATCAGCATCGATCCGGAACTGCTCAAGACCTATATCGAACGTCTGCTTACCTTCTATCACACCCTGGAGCATCAACTGCATGAACAGCAGTGGAGTGATGTGCTGCTGATTGCCCACAACCTCAAGGGGAGTGGTGCCACCTTCGGTTTTGTTGCGTTGACGGAACTGGGCGGTGCTCTCTGCAAGGCCATTGATGAGGCGGATTACGTGGAGGCCGGTAAACAGGGGGGGAAACTGGTTGCTACGTTGGTGGAGATCCTCAAGGAGCATGCCCAGGTTGCCAACAACGAGCGTGGTGACGAGATACTCAAGCTCTATTGGAGTGATGATCTCTACTGGACCGGGCATGAGCGGCTCGATCGTGAGCATCGTGAATTACTCGATTTCTACAACCAGCTGGTGGATCTCTATCTGCATCAGCACAGCAGCGTCGAGGAGCGAATTGCGGCGGCGGATGAGCTGGCACTGCGGATTGAACAACACATCGAGTTTGAGGAGGGGCTGGATATCCTGAAGTCACCCTATCGTGAACGGATCAGCAGAGAGCATACCGTTACCCTGACCCAGTATGATGGTTATCTGTACTCCAGAGACCATAACAAGATTATTGATGTGCTCCATGCAACCCACCAGCTGTTGAGTGAACACACCGTGGAGGAGTGTAGCTACTTCCGCGATAGCCTGACGCCGCGCAGGTGAATGGGTCGATGAGTGCAGAGAGAGAACAGTGAGTAGAGGAGCTGGCAGGTGCTGTCCACGATTGCGGGAGATATTCACTGGCAAGCGCCCCTGGGTGATGTCGATGTGGATGCTGTTGCTTCTATCCACACTCTCCTGGCTGGCCATTCACCGTTATATCGATCAGCAGCGCACCCACTATCAAACGTTGGTCAACAATGACTATCGCTTGATCCAGGAGAGCAAGGATCTCCTCTACCTGGTGGAGTCTGTGACCATGTCGGCACGTCTGTATGCCTCCAATGGCGAGGCGGTATGGAAGCAACGCCATGCCAAGCATGCCCAACGGATCGATCAGGTATTGGCGAATATCAAACAATATGAGCTCCATGCGCTGGATCAGGTGGGGGTCTCCTGGTTGGAACAGAGCAAAAACCAGTTGTTTGAGCTGGAGCAGCGAGCGATACAGCTGGTTGATCAGCAGCACCTTGGGGAGGCCTACCAGCTCCTGGGTAGTGAGCGCTACCGGCAGCTGGAGCAGCAGTACCGGCGTGCTGTCGATGAATACCTTCACCATCTGGAGGAGGTACAGAGCCAGCTTCATGGGCGCGGAGAGGATGCGCTGCTGGCACAGGATATCGAGCTGTTCCTGATCTATCTGGGACTGCTGGTGGTCAGCTGGGTGGTGACAGCGCGGCTTCTCAGTCGTGCATCTCGTCGCCTTCATGAGAGCAAGGATGAGTTTCTTGCCACCATGAGCCATGAGCTGCGCACTCCGTTGGCGACCATCATTGGTAACCTCGAGCACCTGTTGCGGAGCCAGTGGGTGCGTGGTGTTGAAGCCGAAAAGGGCGGCCTGGTCGAGGTGCTGGAAAGCAGCCACCGGGCTGCCACGCGCCAGCTCTATCTGGTTAACGATCTCCTCGATATGTCCAAGATCGGGAGTGGCAAGTTCTCCGTTGTGATGCACCCCTATGACTTTGCCGAGCTGGTCCGGGAGGTGGCCGAGATCTTTCAGCTGCGTGCTGAAAAACAGGGGATTGCACTGTCTCTGGAGGGTGCGCTCCCCGCCACCCATCTGATGGGGGATGCCACCCGGATCAGTCAGATTCTGATCAATCTGCTGAGTAATGCGCTGAAGTTTACCTCCGAAGGGGCGGTCACCCTGCGGATCGGTATCCGCGATGAGCAGATCGAGATCCAGGTTGAGGATAGTGGTATCGGGATCTCTGCGGAGGATCAGCAGCGCATGTTTGGTCGCTTTGAGCAGGCTGAAAAGAAGTTTGATCCAGCACTTGTCAGAAGCTCCGGGAGTGGTCTTGGGCTCTATATCTCACAACAGTTGGCAAAACGGATGGGAGGGGGGCTGAGCGTGGAGAGTCGCCTCGGGGTGGGGTCGATCTTTACCCTCACGCTGCCCTACCAGCCCACGGAGGAGGCAGTGGGTTTGGGTGATATCCAGCCCCAAGTGGATCAGCAACCAGCGATACGCAACTATGCGGGGGCTGTATTGATTGCCGAGGATGATTACGAACTGCAACTGGTGGAGCGTCGTATCCTCGAGGAGACCGGGCTGACGGTCTCCATTGCGGCCAATGGCAGAGAGGCGGTGACGCTGGCGACACGGAACCGGTATGACCTGATCCTGATGGATCTCAATATGCCGGAGATGGATGGGATCAGTGCTACCCGGAGTCTGCGGGCACAGGGGATAGAGATCCCGATTGTGGCCTTGACCGCCAATGTGCTGGATCAACATCGGGAGCAGTTTGCCGCAGTAGGGGGAGTGGATTTTTTGACCAAACCGATTGAGCAGCCCCGCCTTCATGCCATCCTCCAGCGGATTTTTGGTGAAGGGGAAGGAGACGTAGCGTCACCTGTAGTGGATGAGTCCGGGCATGAAGATGAGGTGGAGGCAACAACAGAAACTGCGGCTGATCCTTCGATGGCGGGGGAGACGCAGCAGGATCATGAGATCCTCGACTGGACCGGAAAGATGGTGCATGATTGCGGTAATTTCCTGCAGGCGACCAATAGTTATCTCCATGATCTCGACAAGGGCAGGCAGCAGCTTGAGCAGGTCGCTACTTTGCTGCAACAGGAGCAGCAGAAGATCGACTCTGGAGAAGAGAGTCAGGTCAGTCCGGGGCAGATTGCCAATATGCTCTCGATCTACAATCGAACCTATCATGAGGAGCGGCTGACACAGCGCAGACAGAAGGGGGATGAGGCGACGGAGGGGTTGCTGGCGTTTCGTGCGGCCTTCAAGGCGTGGCGTAGTAAGTTGAAAAGGAATTCATGACAGATGGGTATTGGGTATAGTGTGATATGAGCGTACAGAGGGAGGGTTCAACCTTGCAGATCAAGACCCCATACCGGGTTCTGGCGATTGATGACGATCCGGGGATCCACGACGTCTATTGTTCCATATTTGATCAGGATAACAATACGGAGCTGCTTGACGAGCTCTCGAGTCTCAAGGAGATTGCCTCGTTTGGGGAGAAGCGTGAGTCCCGCCGGGTGGAGAAGGGACAACGTTTTATTCTCGATTTTGCCTACAGTGGAGAGGAGGGGCTGCAGAGGGTGGAGGCGTCACTGCTGGATGCGGCTCCCTATGCGGTGGTTTTTCTCGATATGCGGATGCCTCCGGGGTGGGATGGACTAAAGACGGCAGAGATGATTCGCGAGATCGATCCGGCGATCCGGATTATTCTGATTACCGCCTATATGGATTATGAGCTGGAGGATATTCAGCAGCGGATCGGGATCGATTTCGTCTTTCTCAGCAAGCCGGTGGACCGGAATGAGCTGATCCAGCTGACCACCCTGTTTGCTTCGCAGTGGGAACAGGCCCACCGTCTGGTTCAGGAGCACAATTTCAATCTCAAGTTCAATCAAAGTATTCCCTGGCCGGAGCAGCCGCTTGAAGAGGGGGGGGCTGCTTCGACAGTAGAAGAGGAGGGGCAGCCAATATCGGAGTCTACATCGCAGCAGGTACCAGAGCGTGCCGGCTTTGTGATCCGTATCCTGCTGGTGGACGATTCACCGGCGATTCTGAGCCTCTATGGCAATCTGCTGCGCAGAAGCACCCAACACCGCATCGCAACGGCGGGCAGCAGCGCTGAGGCGCTTGAGGTGGCTGCAGAGTTTGCCCCCGACCTCACCATTATCGGCCACTCCTTCTCCAATCAGCAGGGCAACCAACTGGCTCAACAGCTGTTGGCGAGAACCCCTACCGGAGAGAGTCTGGTGGTCTTTCTGGCCGACAAGTCCGATGTGGAGGAGTTCGCCTTCATGTCCGGGGCCATCGAGGTGCTGTTCAAGGATGACCCCACCGAGATTTTCCTGCAGCGGATTACCTCGCTTGAGGGCTATATCTGTCGGCAGAAGCAGCTGCGTGCATCGATCGAGCTGGAGGCGCAGCAGTATCTCAGTGCAGCGGAGGGAGCCTGGCGAGCCAGTCGGGCCAAGGATGAGTTTCTTGCATCGGTAAGCCATGAGCTGAGGACGCCGCTTACGGTTATCATCGGCAACAGTGAGACCCTGGCCGATAGCGAGCTTACCACCGAGCAGCGCAGTCTGTTGCGCTCGGTAGAGGTCTCTGCTCGTGGTCAGCTGGCGCTGATCAACGATATCCTCGATATGTCGAAGATCGAGGCAGGCAAGTTCTCCATCGATAATGCCCCCTTCAGTCTGGATGCACTGGTTGAGGAGATCCGCTATATCTTTACCTCGCGCGCACAGGATGCCGATCTTGAGTTCACTATTGAGCAGCAGGATCACCCACAGTACCAGATGATGGGGGATGGGCGGCGTATTGGTCAGATTCTGATCAACCTGCTGGGCAATGCACTGAAGTTTACCCGCGAAGGGGGGATTGCGCTGACCATCTGGATCGATGACCAGCTCCACTTCAGTGTGAAGGATAGCGGAATCGGAATTGCAGAGGACGCGATGGCGCTTCTGTTTGAACCCTACCAGCAGGCGGATGAGACCATTTCGCAACGCTTTGGTGGTACCGGGTTGGGGTTGAATATCTCCTGGACCCTGGCCGAGTTGATGGGAGGGAGTATCGAGGTAGAGAGTCAAGAGGGGGTCGGTACCCGCTTTCAGCTCAATCTGCCCTGTACACTCTCCGAGCTTGCGGTGGATGATGAGGCCACCAATCAGCGTGGAGCGATGATCTACTCCAGCTTTAGTGGCAAGGTGTTGGTGGCGGAGGACTCTCCGGAGATTCAGATGGTGGTACGGCGGATGCTGGAGTCGATGGGGATTGAGGTGACGCTGGCTGCCAACGGCAGTGAAGCGGTCGGGATTGCGTTGAGTACCCCGCAGTCGTTGATTCTGATGGATATGCAGATGCCCGTGGTCGATGGTGTGGAGGCGACCCGTATGTTGCGGGGGTTGGGGTGTGATACCCCGATTGTCGCGCTGACTGCCAATGTGATGCAGAAGCACCGGGATCAGTTTACCGAGGCGGGCTGTAGCGGCTTCTTGAGTAAACCGATTGATCGGCGTGCGCTGCTCGATGTATTGAAACAGTACCTGAGGGAGGATACCTCCCTGGTCAAGGCGGCCAATGAGTCGGCTACTGCGGAACATGAGGATATTATTGATGAGGAGTTGATGGTGCTATTCCGTGAGCGCACAATGGCTCTGCTGGATGAGTTGAAGCAGAATCGTGCGTTGGAGGATTGGCGGGCGGTACGGGCGGCGGCGCATACCGTCAAGGGGAGTGGCACCACCTTTGGCCATCCGGAGTTGACGGAGTCGGCAAAAGAGGTATGCGATGCGATTGATCAGGGGCGTCAGGACTCGGTCGGACAGTTGTTGGATGAGTTGGTTGCATTGATGGAGTCGGCAATCGATTCCTGAAAACGATTGCATGACGGGACGTGACCTGATAGAATTCAAAGAATTTATTGAATATTAAACTCCAAATCAAATGGAATTCATCATGAATAGAGAGAAACCACGTTTGGCAGTTGCCGTCGTAATGGTGGCAGCGCTGGGTATCAGTTCAACGGCCTCCGCCTTCTGGAACCCGAAGGATTGGGATATGAAGGATGGCTGGGGCAAGGGTGGCAACCATCCGCTGGCCCCGATGGGGTGGGGCAACAAGGACAAGCGTGGCCCCTTTGGTGGAGAGAACGGTTGGGGTGCGATCGACTCGATGATGGATAACATGGGCATGGGGGATGCGATGAGTGACCTCAATACCGATGTGGAGTGGGACCTCAACCTCGATACCCAGCTCAAGGGCAAGGCCAGTGGAGAGGGCAGGGGGCGTAGTGAAGGAAAGAACCGTTCCAAAACCAGAGCCCGCAGCGAATTGCGCAGTGAGGCAGAGCGTTACTACCCCTATCCTGGTGGAGCCCCTTATTATCCCTATTACAATGCTGGGCCAGCGGCCCCTGCGGCGCCATATGGCTACCCCGCCTATCCCTATCCACCACAGATGATGGGGCCACAAATGATGGGGCCCGCAATGATGGGACCCATGGGGGGGGCAGTACCCTTTGCACCGGCCATGCCGCCGGCAGCCCCATCTCCATATTACAGGAGATAGTTTCGGTAGGTATTTGTACTTGAATGAAAAAGCCCTCTATGATGAGGGCTTTTTTGTGGCTGATGTAATCTCGTCAACTCAAGATGACTCCTTCTCCTTCTCCTTCTCCGTGGGAGGGGGAGGGTTGGTTTTACGCTCATAGGCCCTCTTTTTGGGGCCGCCGGGGCGGTTCTTCTCCTCGCTGCTAAACCGGAACCGTCCTGCCAGAACACACCCCTTCATGCCGGGGTCGCATGCCTCTCCCGGAACCTTCTGGCAGATTCCGTTGGCGTCATGTGGACAGCCCCAGCCCCCCATCTAGAAATCGTCTCCAAAGCAGTGGCAGTCCTGGTCTGCGGCCGTCTGTGGGCAGGGATACCCACAGTCGAGCGACACAGGGTTGTGCCCGAGCGTGCCGCAGACAGGAGCTGTCATTGCTTTTGAAATCATTGATATCAGTTTTCGTTCTGGAAGTATTTGCGGTAGCGCTTGGGACGCTTGCGGTCGCGCATCTTGAAGTTCTCCGGTAGCAGCCAGCTCTGATCACCGACCTGCTCGCCAATCTCGAACGGGCTGGGCATGGAGATGTTGGGGAGTTCCCATCCGCCCGGCATACGGGGGGCATCTGCCAGAAAATCCTCTGCCTCATGAAAGGCCTCGTCCGGTGGGTCGGAGAACTTGCCGGAGTCTCCCCAGGGTGCGCCCGGCTCCCAAGGCTTGTAGTGCCAGGGGTTTCCGGTACCGGGTACCGGCCAGAACTTCATCGGGCTCATGTCGAAGGATTTGTCATTGCCCCAGGGCGGCTCCATGGTGGGTGGGTTGAAGCTGGGGTTCATTGAGGGGGCACGGTAGCCATTGGGGCCACCAAAGGCGGGGGGGCGATACCCCATCGGCGGACCATAGGGGGCTGCCCCCGGAGCGGCACCGGGATAAGAGGGGTAGCCGTATGCGGGGGCTCCCCACTGTGGCGGAGGCATCATTCCGTAGGGCATGCCGTAAGGCGCCATGGGAAAGGGTTGAGGTGCCTGCTGTGGTGGTGCGCTACGGGTGGGGGCGGCGCCCTCTGTGGTCTGCTCGGCAGCCATTGCGGAGGAGGTGAGCAACAGGGTTGCGGCCAGCCCCGTCAGGGAGTGTCTGATGATGTCCATGAATAGCCTTTGTCAAGGATGGTTGTTGGGATAAAAAACCCTGTTATAGTAACCGAAACATCATAACATGGTTAGCCATTGGATTCAATTGATTTATTGAATAAGTAAGCAAAGCAGAATAGCTCTGATCGTAATGAGTCGTAAACCCCAACTCTTTGAAGCACACCATTTTCGGGTGGCGGAATCAACGGTACCCGGGTGTGGTCAGGGGCTTTTCGCCGAAGTGGCACTGGAGCCGGGAGATACGGTGGGCCCCTACCTGGGAGAGCAGATCACCGATGCTCAGTCTGAACGGGAACCCTATGTGGATTCACATTATCTGTTATGGGTCTGTACCGACTGCCTGATTGTTGGAGAGAACTACACCCGTTTTATCAACCACTCCAGTGAGCCCAATGTTCAGTTTGTGGTCTCTACCCGCTGGAAAAAGGCGCGCGTGGAGGTGACTCGGGCGATCCGCCCCGGTGAAGAGATATTTCTCGATTATGGCCCCGACTTCTGGGATGCATCCGATATCGACTGCATTGTTTGAACAGGGACTGAAATCATTGATAGATGCCAAAAATAGTCTCCTCACCAGGGCAGGTTAGTGATATTGTAAGCGCGAATATCACAGTGCCGTGTGGCGCATGGTGAGGGGGTAAGGGAGCCCCTGAACAAGTCATGAGCAAATGCCTAACGCCTGTAGCGCCCAATATCTTCGTTACCAACCTTCGGCTGTTCGGGGCGAATGAAGATCTTGCTAATAGCCTACTATTGGCTGCGATCTCCGCCTTGATCTTGAACGCTACAGGCGCGATTCAAATTACTCAGACTTATTCAGAGGTTCCCAAGTAGATGAAGTACTTCAAGGTGTGATGAATTGAATAACCGTGTATTAGTGATTGATGATGACGATCAGGTCATCGATACCTATCGTGAAATCCTGACTCCGACCCTCGGGGAGCTGGATCTGCTGGCAGAGCAGATGGGGCTTGCCGATCTGGCCGAGCCACATCAGCATGGTTTCACCATTGATCTGACCAGTGCCAGCCAGGGTAAGGATGGGGTTGAGCTGGCTCGGGCAGCATTCGAGGCGGGCACCCCCTTTGCAGTGGCAATGATTGACATGCGTATGCCGCCGGGTATTGATGGTTTACAGACGGCCCAGGCGCTGCGCGAGATTGATGAGCGTATCCTGATTGTTATTGTCACCGCCTACACCGATCGCAGTGTGGAGGAGATTCAGCAGGTGCTGAGTCGTGATGCGATGCTGGTCTACAAGCCCTTTACCGGCGAAGAGATCTTTCAGATGGCGCGCACCCTCTGCATCACCTGGAATGAGCGCCTGGAGAAGCAGCAGGCCTATGACGAAATAGAACACCTGGCCTCGTATCCGCAGGAGAACCCGGCCCCGGTACTGCGCTTCAGTGCGGCCGGTGAGCTGCTCTACCATAATCCCTATTGTGATCCCGTGTTGGAGATGATGGGGATTAGCGAGGTCGGAGAGCGTTTGATTGGGGTCTGGTTGAAGCGAATCGCCTCGGTCTATGACGAGGGCAGTGTGCTCGAGATCGAGGTGGCTGGCACCAACACCTTTTTCCTGATGACCCTGGTACCGATCCCGCAAAAGGGATATATCAATGTCTATGGTCAGGATATCACCCGGCGCTATCTGTTGAATCGCCAGCTGACCTATCAGGCACGGCACGACCCTCTTACCGGTTTGATGAATCGCCGGGAGCTGGTTCGCAAGCTCAATCTGCTGCTGCGCAGGGTACAGGATCAGGGTGGAGAGCATGCCATGCTCTACCTTGATTTTGACCATTTCAGAGAGGTCAATGATGTGGCTGGCCATCTGGCCGGAGATCGTCTGTTGCGCGATCTCTCCAGTTCGCTGCTCAATGAGGTCAAGGATGGCGATGTCGTAGCCCGGATTGGCGGAGATGAGTTCTGCATGATGGCCTATAACGTCACCGTGGAACAGGCCCGCACGATCGGCCACCGTATCTGCAATGTAATCAAGAAACATCACTTCCCCTGGAAGGGGAGAGAGTTTCGCCTCGGCGTCAGTGTGGGCATTACCATGATCAACCGTGAGAACCTCAGCGATGCCGATGGGGTGCTGGATCGGGCGGATCAGGCCTGCTATGCCGCCAAGGAGCTCAGTGAGGAGTTGGGACAGGTCTACGTGCACCATACCGACCATCCGGTTTCGGAGCAGCAGAACGAGGCCCTGGCACTGGCGGCCGAGGTGCGCAGCGCGGTAGAGAGTGGAGGCTTTCAGCTTTATCTGCAGCCCATTCAGCCGGTGGCTGGAGATCGCCCTGCCTGCTGCCATGAGGTGCTGCTGCGTATGGTAAGCCGCGCGGGGGAGGTGGTCAGCCCTGATGCATTCATCCCCAGTAGTGAACGTTTTGATCTGATGCCACTGCTCGACCGCTGGGTGATCGAGGAGACCTTGAAGCGGATTGCCCGGCAGCAGGATGATCAGCATAGCCACTATGCAATTAATATCTCGGGGCTGTCACTGGTCAGCGAAGGGCTTGAGCTCTTTATCCGTGACCAGCTGCTGGAGCATGGGGTCGCCCCTGGGTGTCTCACTTTCGAGCTATCGGAGGAGACTGCCAGCAAACAGCTGACCATGGTGCAGCAATTTATTCAGGAGATGCACACCCTGGGTGCCAAGGTGGCGATCGATGACTTTGGCGGTGAGGTCACCTCCTTCACGACGTTGCAGAGACTTCCGGTGGATCGCATCAAGATCGAGAGCAAGTTGGTGCAGGGGGTGATCCACAACAAGGTTGAGCGTGCCATTGTTGATTCGATGCGACGGATCAGTGCAGTGTTGGAGATGGAGTGTGCTGCCATCGGGGTGGAAAACCCGGAGACCGTTGAGGTGCTGCAGCAGATTGGTATCGACTATCTGCAGGGGTACCAGATTGGCAAGCCGGAGTTGTGGGCGTGACCCCATTGAAAGGACATTCTCTGCTGCCGGATGGAGCCGAGGCGGTTGCCGAGGCTACCGCGGAGTGGAGTGCGGAGGCCTGTAGTGCCGTCAACTTTCTGCTGGTCTACCACTCCAGCCGACAGTCGGCAGAGCAGGTGGCAGAGGCTTTGAGAGAGAAGTTTCCTGAAACGCCGATGGCAGGCTGTACCACAGCTGGGGAGTTTCTCGACGGGGCGCGTTACGAGGGGGGACTGGTACTGTTTGGCTTCAACTCGGAAAAGCTGCAGTGGCAGGTTGGGGTGGTTGCCGACGTACTTCAGTTTCAGCCGCTTGATGCACGCCGAATTCTGACCGAACTGACCGAAAGTGCCGGTGTTGCACTGGCAGAGCTCGATCCACAGCGCCACTTCGTGATGTTGCTGCAGGATGGTCTGGCCATGCGCGAGGAGTACCTTTCAGCAACCTTTGCTGCCGAGTTGCATCGGGAGCAGGGAGGTGTTCAGCTGCTGGGCGGGTCTGCGGGGGATGATCTGCAGTTCACACAGACCTGGCAGATTGCCAATGGTTATGCCTACAGTGGTGCAGCGGTGGTTGTGCTCTGTAGTAGTGAGATCCCTTTTCAGGTTTTCAAACATCAACACTATGCTCCTGCAGAGGAGGATTTTGTAGTCACGGGGGCGGATCCGGCGAAACGTTGTATCAAGACGCTGAACGGCTTTCCGGCTGCAGAGGAGTTTGCCCGTGCAATCGGCACGACCGTGGATCAACTCGACCCCTCAAGTTATGCCCAGCACCCACTGCTCTATCAGATGGCTGGGGAGCGTTATGTGCGCTCGATCCAGAAGGTGGAGCCGGATCACTCTCTTACCCTCTACTGTGCCATTGAAGAGGGGGTGTTGCTGGAGCTGGCGCAGCAGCAGTCACCTAACGAGGTGTTGCAGAATACTCTGCAGCAGGTAGAGGAGAGGCTGGGAGGGCTCTCCTTATTGCTGCTGTTTAGCTGTATACTCTGCAAGCTGGACTTGAAGGCAGGCCAGGATGAGGATCGCTGGGGAGCGTTGGTTCACGCCGCATCACCCAATGTAATTGGTTTTGATACCTATGGTGAGCTGCTCAATGGTCTTCATATCAACCAGACTCTGGTGGCAGTCGCCTTTGGAGCTGAGTAATTTACCGGTTTGAGAGTGTATGGGCGTAGCAACTGCAGAGGCTGAAAAGAGGATTGAGGCGCTTGAGAAGACTAATGCCGTGCTCAAGGAACGCCTGCGCCAGATGCAGCAGGAAGAGGGGGGAGGGTACTCGATCTATCTGGCTCAGCTGAAGCAGCAGATCGAGGAGCTGCAGAGTCGTGAGAAAGAGGCGAGAGAGACCAGCTTCTATACCAGAAGTATTCTCGATTCGATTACCGAAGCGCTCTTCATCACCAGTAGTGAAGGTTTTATCAGTCAGGTCAATCCGGCAGCTGCAGAGCTGTTGGGCTACCCGCTCGATGAGATGGTGGGAAAAAGTATTGCCGAGCTTTTCGTGGAGGAGGAGGAGGAGGGGGATGATCTCTTCTTCTCGGTGGATACCCCGCTCGATCAGCTGATCCGTACCGGTAAGGGGGCAAAGATCGAGCAGCGCATGCTCAACGCCGATGGAATGGAGATTCCGGTGTTGATGTCTGGTGAGGTGGTGCAACTTTCGGAGTTTGACCGTTTTATCGTGGTGGCAGCGCAGGATATGCGGGAACGCAAGAGAATGGAGGAGGAGGCACAATACAATGCCTTCCAGTCCGGAGTTGCAGAGATGAGTACCACCATTCTGCACAACATTGGTAATGCGGTAACCGGGCTCTATGGCAGCTCTACCCGGGTGATCAAGCAGGGGGAGAATATCTCCAAGATTGCCGCGATGCTGAAGGAGTCGGGAGAAAAAGTGACGCCTGAACTGAAAATGGTTGAGGCCAACAGCGAGCTGCAGTTACTGAAAAATGTTCCCACTCTGCTGACCCGCTCGGGGGAATTGCTTGCCAAGATGATCTCGGAGGAGGTCATTCCCAGTGCGGAAGCGATTGAGGAGGGGGTCAACCACATCTCCGAGATTATCCGTATCCAGAAGAGCTCGGCTGCGATGAGCCACACCAATACCGTCTTTCGTCTCAATGAGTTGATGAAGAATATTATGGTGATGCAGCAGGAGATTATGGATAAGCACCGTATCCAGGTGGAGATGGACCTGGAAGAGGTTCCACACAAACTTCATCTGCCGAGAAATCAGCTGATTCAGCTGTTGTTGAACCTGTTAAAGAACAGTCGTGAGGCGATTCAGGAGCGGATGCACCGGGATTCAGAGTTTACTGCAGGCCATATTCTGATCAAGGCCACACCCCATGAGCAGAGGCAGTTCAAGTTGTGCGTGACTGATAACGGTTGTGGTGTCCCTGCGGAGGCGCTTCCCAAACTCTTTACCCACGGCTTTACCACCAAGGTGGAGGGGAGTGGCTTCGGGCTACACTCTGCGGCTAACTTTATCAACAAGCTGGGGGGTAAAATGACTGTGGAGAGTGATGGGGTGGGGCACGGCGCACAGATCTGTTTCCGATTACCATTTCGAGTGGAGTAACACATGTTGGATTTGCACCCGATTCTGGGTAATAACCGAATTTTGGTGGTCGATGACGAGCAGAAGGTGCTCGACACCTATCTCGATTGCCTGCTGCCGGTAGAGGATGGCATTGACGAGCTCTCCATGCTGATGGGTGGTGCCGGTGACCGTGACGACAAGGCCAGTGACCGGGATTTCGAGGTGGTGACGGCCATCCAGGGCAGGGAGGCGCTGCAACGGGTGGAGGAGGCGGTTGATGCGGGCACACCGTTTTCGGTTGCCTTTATCGATGTGCGTATGCCACCGGGCTGGGATGGGCTGGAGACGGCCGAAAAGATCCGTGCGGTGGATGATGATATTCACATTGTCTTTGTTACGGCCTACTCCGATCGCAGTGTGGATGAGATGCAGAATGCACTGCGCAAGAACACCATGCTCAAGACCAAACCCTTTACCAGTGACGAGATTGTGCAGATTGCTCGTACTCTCTGTATTAGCTGGACCCGGGAGTATCAGCGGGTTGAGGCAGAGCAGAAGTTGCGTTACCTCTCGCGTCAGCTTGAGCACCAGGCCAACCATGATTCCCTGACCGGATTGGGTAACCGTCGTGCCTTCTTTCGTGCGCTGGATGATTTGCTGGAGGAGGTACCAAACAGCGACAAGCGACATGCAATCATCTATCTCGATCTGGACCAATTCAAGGTGGTGAATGACACCTGTGGTCACTATGCCGGGGATCAGCTGTTGCAGGAGTTGGCCAGTCTGCTTGAGGCGGTAATGGGCAAGAATGACCTGTTGGCCCGCCTGGGGGGAGATGAGTTCGGCATTCTCTGTAGTGGAAGAGACTATCTCTCAGTTGAGAATTTTGCAGAGTCGATTCTGCAGGTGATCAATAATTTCAGCTTCTTTTTCGACGAGATGGAGTTTGCGGTAGGGGCCAGTATCGGTATCGTTACTTTTCACGCAAAACAGCTCTATAGCCGTCATGAGCTGATCAAATATGCCGACCTGGCCTGTTATGAGGCCAAGGATCGAGGCAGAAACCAGCTCTTCTTCTATGTCGATGGAGATGATGCGGCCGAGCAGCGTCTCAATGAGATGGCCGTGGTAGGGATGGTGAGCCGGGCCTTTCAGGAGGACCGCTTTCAGCTCTTTGCGCAGCCGATTGTTTCCCTCTCTGAGAAGGAGGATGGGCAGCAGGCAGCGCCACAGGAGCACTATGAGGTACTGGTGCGGATGCTGGGGCCGGATGGCAAGCTGGTCTACCCTGATGTGTTTATTCCTGCCTGTGAACGCTACGGGCTGATGCGTCAGGTTGATCGTTGGGTGTTGTCGAAGACCTTCGAAACCTTGCAGCGCAGGGAGATCGAGTTTCCCGATGCCCCTCCTGTGGTGCTGGGGATCAACCTCTCGGGGGCCTCGGTGGTGGAGGAGGATCTCTATGAACACATCTATGAGCAGATGAAACAGTACAACCTGAAAACCAATAGTGTCTATTTCGAGGTTACTGAAACTGCGGCCATCCACCAGCTCAAGAAGGCCGAGAAATTCATCACCGAGATGAAGCGACTGGGATTCCGCTTTGCGCTGGATGACTTTGGCTCCGGCATGTCCTCGTTCTCTTATCTCAAGTCCCTGCCGGTGGACTATCTCAAGATTGATGGTCAGTTTGTGGTCGGAGTGGTAGAGAACAAGGTTGACCGGGCGATGGTCAGAGCAATGCAGAGCGTTTCAATGGTGATGGGGATGGAGTCGATCGCCGAGTATGTGGAGGATGAGAACATCGTTGCTGATCTCAAGAAGATTGGGGTCAACTATGCACAGGGCTACTACTTTGATCGCCCCAAGCCCATTGAAGAGGCGTTGGGAATGACGCAAGCCGAGGTGGTGTATGAGTGAGGGGCGCGTTCCCGGTTCGCCGTTGTCCGCCTTTTTCTACTATGTGGGAGAGGGGGCACACTATCTGCAGGATGATTTCAGGCGCGTGCTGGTGACCCTGTTTGGAGAGGGCAAGCGGCCAGAGCAGGTAGTGGTTCCGGTCTCTCCGGCAGAGATGTTGGCACGTATCGAGAGTCTGCAGAGCTCGCTGCAGGATCGGCAGAGTGAGAGTAGTGATCTGGAGCTACAGCTGGATGAGTTGAAGAGGATGGTAGAACGCTCACAACAGCAGCAACAGCGACTCGCCCGCGAACTCTCCGATCTCTCTGGCGTGTTGCGCAGTCAGTAGTGGGGCGGGGGAACCTCTTCGGAGAGAGGTTTCAACAATGAGGGGGTAATCTCCTGCAGCCGCTGCTCGGAGTGGCTGAGTCGCTCGTTGAGCCGCATCACCTCCAGTTGTAGCTTGCTGATAATGTCATTGAGTTGCTGGATATGCTCATCTTGAAAGGCGAGGCGGCTCTCCAGTTCGTCCATACGTTCACTACTGTTCATCTTCCAGCGCCTCCCAGCGGCTGTAGGCCTGTTCCAGTTCAGATTCGATCCTTTTCAGACGTTCGGTTTTATCAGTGACGGCATCACCACCGGTTCGGTAGAACTCGGGATCAGCCAGCTGCTGGTGGAGTTGCGCCTGCTCTGTCTCCAGAGTCTCGATCTGTCCGGGTAGCGCCTCCAGCTCCTGTTTTTCCTTGTAGCTCAGTTTTTTCCTGCCGGGCTGCGGTTTGGAAGTGGGGGCAGGGTTATTGGTCGGTTTGGTTTTTTCAGTGGGGGCACTCTCCAGCTTGCGTTGTCGAATCCAGTCATCGTAGCCGCCGACATACTCGTTGATGGTGCCATTGCCCTCAAATACCAGGGTGCTGGTAACCACATTGTTGAGGAAGGCACGATCATGGCTCACCAGCAGCAGTGTCCCCTGATATTCGAGCAGCAGCTCCTCCAGTAGCTCCAGCGTCTCCACGTCGAGGTCATTGGTAGGCTCGTCCATCACCAGTAGATTGGCCGGTTTGCAGAACAGGCGGGCCAACAGCAGACGGTTGCGTTCTCCACCGGAGAGTGAGCTGACCGGGCTACGTGCGCGCTGCGGAGCGAAGAGGAAGTCCTGCAGGTAGCTGATGACATGTTTGCTCTTGCCATTGAGAGTGATGTGGTCACTACCATCGGCGACATTGTCCTGTACCGAGCGCTCCTCCTTGAGCTGGTTGCGCAGCTGGTCAAAGTAGGCGACCTGCAGTTTGGTGCCCTGCTGTACCGAACCGCCGTCGGGGGTGGTTTCTCCCAGTAGAATCCGTAGCAGGGTGCTCTTGCCAACCCCGTTGGGGCCGATAATGCCGATGCGGTCACCGCGCTGAATCTCGACCGAGAGGTCATTGATCAATGGGGTGTCGCCGTAGCGGTGGCGGATATTCTTTGCACGAATTACCTTCTTGCCGGAGGCCTCGGTCTGCTGGGTCGCCATCCGTACACTGCCGCTGCGGTTACGGCGTTCACCGCGTTCCTCACGCATCTTCTTCAGTGCCCGCACTCGTCCCTCGTTACGGGTGCGTCGGGCCTTGATCCCCTGACGAATCCACACCTCCTCCTGTGCCAGTCGCTTGTCAAAGAGGGCGTTGTTGCGCGCCTCCTCTTCCAGTGCCTTCGCCTTCTTCTCCAGATACTGATCGTAGTCGCCGGGCCAGTCACTGAGGATGCCGCGGTCGAGCTCGATGATGCGGGTGGCCAGACGGCGCAGGAACTGGCGGTCATGGGTGATGAAGAGCAGGGTAGTCTGGCTGTTGAGGAGAAAATCCTCCAGCCACTGGATCGATTCAATGTCGAGGTGGTTGGTAGGCTCGTCCAGTAACAACAGGTCAGGGCGTTGCACCAGTGCCTGGGCCAACAATACCCGGCGTTTCATCCCGCCGGAGAGGCTGTTGAAGTCCGCCTCCGGATCGAGCCCCATTTTGGAGAGGGTGGTTTCTATCTGTTGTTGAATGGCCCAGCCATTGGCTGCTTCGATCTGTTGCTGCACCCTCGACATCTGCTCCAGCAGCCTGTCGCTGTGGTTGGTTGCCATTTGCAGCGAGAGGTGGTGGTATTCAGCGATCAGGGCTCCGATCTCACCCACCCCTTCTGCAGTGACATCATAGATGGAGCCGCTGGTCTCTCTGGGAACCTCCTGCTTGAGGCGGGCGATACGGGTGGTGCCACGTTCGAGCTTGCCATCCTCCGGGATAATGTCACCGGCAATCACCTTGAGCAGGGTCGACTTGCCGGTACCGTTGCGCCCAACCAGGCAGAGCCGCTCGCCCCGCTCGATCACCAGGCTGGCGTGGTCAAGCAGAGGCAAGTCACCATAGGCGAGCTGAAGATCCTGTAGTTGCAGGAGTGACATTACTGAATCGGTAACAGGGTCAACAGAAACGGTACTGTTTTTCCACCGCTTCGTGAATTTCCCAGGTGCAGGACATGCCCACCGGGAAGGTGACCAGGTCGCCCTTGCCCATGTTGACGGGGTCTCCTCCATCCGGGGTCACGGATACCCGGCCGGCCAGGAAGTAACAGGTCTCTTCGCACTCATAGTGCCAGGGAAAGGTGGAGGGCTCCTTGCTCCAGACCGCCCAGTGCTGCACCCCCAGCATCTCCAGCTCGAAGTCGGATGGATTGGGGGTGACTTTGATGGCTTTCTCGGTCATGGGCGTGGCTCTTCTATCGCTGTTTGTCAAATACTATACTAGCGACCTGGTCGAAATGGTCAACAAAATGGAGCTGGATCCCTTCCCGGATATAATCGGGTAATTCTTCAAGATCCTTTTTGTTTTCAGAAGGAAATATCAACTCCTTAATGTTTTGTCTGCGTGCGGCGATGGTCTTTTCCCGAACCCCGCCGATCGGTAGTACCCGTCCGGTCAGGGTCAGCTCACCGGTCATTGCCAACGGACGGGGAATCTTGCGATTTTTGGCCAGCGAGAGCAGGGCGATTCCCATGGTGATGCCTGCGCTGGGGCCATCCTTGGGGGTAGCGCCATCGGGAACATGGAGATGGACATGGCTGTTCTCGAAGTATCCCTTGTTGGCCCCATAGCGCTCCAGGTGGGAGCTGATGTAGCTGTAGGAGATGGAGGCGGACTCCTGCATCACGTCACCCAGTTGGCCGGTCAGCTTGAAGCCACGGTTATCGGTATGTACCTTGGTTGCCTCGATGGTGAGGGTCTCCCCCCCCATGGCGGTCCAGGCCAGGCCGGTCACCACCCCAACCCCGCAGTAGGGCTTGTCGCTGGTGAAGATCGGTTGTCCGAGGAATTCGACGATATCCTTGATATTGACCTTGAACGGCCCCTTCTTGCCGTTGACGATCTTGACCGCAATCTTGCGGATGATGCGACCCAGCTGCTTCTCCAGATTACGCACCCCGGACTCGCGGGCATACCCTTCAACCACAGTGCGCAACGCTGCATCGCTGATCTTGATCTGACTGCTCTTGAGACCACTGCGCTCCATCTGTCGGGGCCAGAGGTGGTGCTTGGCGATCTGTACCTTCTCTTGAGTGATGTAGCCGGAGAGACGAATGGTCTCCATACGGTCGAGTAGCGGACTGGGAATGGTGTCGAGCTGGTTGGCGGTACAGATGAACAGTACCTTGGAGAGGTCGAAGCGGGTGTCGAGGTAGTGGTCGAGGAACTCTACGTTCTGCTCCGGATCGAGCACCTCGAGCAGTGCCGAGGCGGGATCCCCATGGTAGGAGGCCCCGATCTTGTCGATCTCATCGAGCATGATGATCGGGTTCTGGGTCTCTGACTCGCGAATGGCCTGGATGAACTTTCCGGGCATCGCACCGATGTAGGTACGGCGGTGCCCTTTGATCTCCGCCTCATCCCGCATACCGCCGACGGAGAGGCGGTAGAATTTGCGCCCGAGGGCATCGGCCACCGAGCGGCCAATCGAGGTTTTGCCCACACCGGGTGGGCCCACCAGCAGCAGAATGGATCCGTTGACCTCGCCACGCAGCTTGCCTACCGCCAGGAACTCAATGATACGATCTTTCACGTCCTCCAGACTGTCGTGGTCACGGTCGAGAATCTTGCGGGCACGGCGCAGATCGAGCTTGTCCTTGGAGTGGATCCCCCACGGCAGGGCGGTGATCTGATCCAGATAGTTGCGGGTGACGGCATATTCAGGGGAACCGGTCTCCAGCATCCCCAGCTTCTCCATCTCCTCGTCGATCTTCTTCATCGCCGCCTCGGGAATGGCGAGCTTCTCCATCCGCTCGAGGAAGCGATCCTTGTCGGCAGTACGGTCATCCTTGGCGATCCCCAGCTCTTTTTGAATCGCCTTGAGCTGTTCGCGCAGGAAGAATTTGCGCTGCTGCTCGTCCATCTTCTCCTCGACGTTGTCGCGGATCTTGCTCTGCAGCTTGGCGACTTCCAGATCCTTTTTCAGCAGTTGCAGCACCTGCTGCATGCGGCGGCGGATATTGAGGGTCTCCAGTACCTTCTGCAGTTCCTCCGGGGTGGCGGTGGTGAGGCTGGCGGCGAAGTCGGTGAGTGCGGAGGGCTCATTGGGGCTGAAGCGGTCGAGGAAGAAGCGCAGCTCCTCACCATAGAGCGGGTTGAGCGGGATCAGTTCACGCAGGGTGTTGATGATCGCCATTGCATAGGCCTTGGTTTCGCTCTGCTTGCCGGGGCTGGTCTGCTTGAGGTACTCCACCTCGACCCGGTAGGGAGGGGTCTCCGAGATCCAGCGAACAATACGGGCGCGTTGCATCCCTTCGGCGATAAACTGGATTTTGCCCTCCTGCTTCATCGGGTGGTGCATCCGTGCCACGGTGCCGATCTCGACATAGTCGTCGGGGCCGGCAAAGTCTGACTCGTGGGGTTGGGTCATGAATAGCCCCACCATGTGCTGGTCGGTATCGCCAATCTTGCGTACCGTTTCCATCCATGGCTCGCCGTTCATCAGCAGAGGCTGGGTCTGCGCAGGGAAGAAGGGGCGCTCCGACAGCGGGAGCAAATAGATCTCCCGGGGCAGGTTGGCGTCGGGAAGGGCAAGGTCGGAAGAGGGGGAGAGTTCGATCTCCACTTCCAGCTCCGGGTTCAGATCGCCATCTACGATCTCCATCTCTTCGTCAAATGAGTTGCTCATGGGGGATTCCGTGATTTTCAGGATTGGTCAGCATGAATTGGGGGTGGTTTTTCATATTTCAAGCCGGTATTGTCCAACCATTGTATCAATGATTTCAAAAGCAGTGACAGCACCTGATGGTCACTGCTTTCGAGACAATCTATAGTGAAGCGAGAGGGAACAGGATGGGCAAGGACGCAAAAATAGGTATGGTTACGGTCTCGGATCGGGCCAGTCGGGGCGAATACGAGGATCTGGGGGGACCGGCACTGCAGGCGTGGTTTACACAACACCTCTCGACCGAGTGGGAGCCGGTGGCGCGGGTGATCTCCGATGATCAGCCGGTGATTGAACAGACGTTGCGTGAGTTGGCCGATGAGCAGGGGTGTTGCCTGATTGTAACTACCGGTGGTACCGGGCCTGCGCTGCGGGATGTGACGCCGGAGGCGACCGAGGCGGTGTGTCAGAAGATGATGCCGGGCTTTGGTGAATTGATGCGGCAGATCTCCCTGAAATATGTGCCGACGGCGATTCTCTCCCGCCAGACTGCAGGCATCCGTGGCAATAGTTTGATCGTCAACCTGCCGGGCAAGCCATCGGCCATTGCCGAAACCCTGGATGAGCTGTTCCCGGCGATTCCCTACTGTATTGATCTGATTGAGGGGGCTTATCTGGAGTCGGACACCATTCAGGTCTTCCGTCCGAAGAAAAAATGAGATGGTGATCCAGGCCACACGGGAGTTTCTGCGCTCGACCACGGAGCTGATTCGAGACCCACAGCAGCTGGTGGAGATCTTTCGTGATGTGAGTGTGAAGAGTTGGGTAGAGGTTCAGGAGACGGGGGATATGCTCAACACCCTGCGCAAGATGTCGCTGGGGCAGCAGACCACCGAGCAGGAGCGGCTTGAGGCTCTGGAGCAGGCCAAGGATGTGGCGCGCACAGTACCTGCCTTTGGGATCTTCCTGATGCCGGGCGGGGCGCTGTTACTGCCCCTGGTGGCTAAAATAGTCCCCTGGAGATTGTTGCCGTCCGCCTTTGATAATCAGTCTGATATCAAAGAAAGTGAAAGTGACAAGTTATCTCAAAAGTAATGACTCTCCTGGTCTGTGAGCGACTGTGGGCGGGGATGAGCTGAACGGTTACGTGCAATCATTGATAGAGAGTTCGAAATGGAAAAGAGTGAAAGCTGTCCTGCAACGCCGAGAAAACCACTGCAGGAACCGCCGATTGTGGAGATCCACCCGGTGAGACCGTTGGAGGATTTTGATGCCGCTAAGGCAGTAGCAGATGCCGAAGCTGAGCGCCGTCTGGAGAGTGTGATGCTGCTCTCCTGGTATGACCGGGATCGAGATTTCGAGTCGCCACAGCACGCCTCCGAGTGTCATGAAGAGAGTGATATTCCCGGCTATGTCGATTTTGGTGTCAACCATGGCGCAGAGTTGAAGGTGGATATCGAGTCCGGGCGCTTTGTCTTCTACTATCTTTCGGCATAAGCCGATCCGACAGTGTTAGAATGGGGATACGCGCCGGTTCTGGAGGGAGAGCTGGAGGTTATAACTACCGATAGAGGAATAGTGGATTTATGAGTACTGTTGAGCTGGACCATACCAATTTTGAAGAGACGGTTAATGGCAATGATATTGTGGTGGTTGATTTCTGGGCCCCCTGGTGTGGCCCCTGCAAGAGCTTTGCCCCGATCTATGAGGCGGTCTCCGAGGAGATAGAGGGTGTGGTCTTTGCCAAGGTAAATACCGAAGATCAACAGGAACTTGCAGCCCATTTTCAGATCCGTTCCATCCCTACGTTGATGATCTTCAGAGAGCAGATCGTGATCTTCTCTCAGCCGGGTATGGTGCCGGCCGAAGGGCTCAAGGAGCTGGTGGCCAAGGCGCAGGAGCTGGATATGGAGGATGTACGCAAGCAAATTGCCGAGCAAGAGGCATAATCGTAATCACTTGCTCTGCTTGCGCAGGGCAAACCATTACATTGATGATTGAGGCAGCTGAACTGGAAGATACCCTGACCACCCCGGCGGATTATATCCGCTGGGGTGCGTCCGTTATGGCGCGGGCAGAGGCACAGGGGCAGCTCTTTTTTGGTCACGGTACCGATAATGCAGTGGATGAGGCGATCCGTCTGGTCTTGCGCAATCTCAGTCTGCCATTGGATTGTCCTGATGCCCTGTTGCAGGGGCGGCTGTTATTGGCAGAGCGCCGCTGTCTCGTTGATAAATTCAAGCAGCGGGTGAGGCAGCGTATCCCGTTGCCGTATCTGATTCAGGAGGCGACCTTTGCCGGGATGTCGTTTCATGTCGACGAGCGGGTACTGATTCCCCGTTCGCCCATAGCCGAGTTGATCGAGCAGCAATATAGCCCCTGGGTTGATCCGGAATCTATTCGCAATATGCTGGAGATTGGTACCGGAAGTGGTTGTATTGCCATTGCTTCAGCAGAGTATATGCCGTGGGTACAGGTCGATGCGGTGGACTGTTCGGAAGAGGCGTTGGCAGTAGCAGAGGAAAACCTGGAACGCTTTGATCTCAGTGATCAGGTGCGTTTGATCCACTCCAACCTTTTCGCGGAACTTGGGCAGAAGCGTTATGGTCTCATTGTCAGTAATCCCCCTTATGTGGATCGAGAGGATCTGGATTCGATGCCGGAAGAGTTTCATGCAGAGCCCAGCCTGGGGCTGGAAGGGGGAGAGGACGGGCTCGATCTGGTGGTGCAGATTCTGTTGGAAGCGGGGGGGCATCTGGAGGAGAATGGGGTACTCATTTGCGAGGTCGGCAATAGTGGGGTTGCGTTGCAAGAACTTTTCCCACAGATCAGCTGGGCCTGGATTGAATTTGAGCGGGGGGGGCATGGCGTTTTTGTGATTGACCGCGCCACCCTGGCTGCGCATCAGTCGCTGTTCCGTGAGGAGCAGGAGCGACGTATTAAAGGATAAGCACGATGTACAATACTGGTAGTGGTGAGATGGTCGTTCAGCTGCAGACCATGGATGCGTTGATACGGCAGGTGGATGAGGCCTTGATTGAGGTCGATGAGCTGAAGTATTCGATCGAATTTGATGGCGACTACATGCAGCAATCGGTCGATCTGGTGGAACCGCTGGAGTTTGAGTTGAAGAAGTTGAAGGCGGAACTGGAGGCGGGCACCCATCAGTTCGGGGGGGGGGCGCTTCCCTACATGGAGCGGATTGAACCGTTGCCGCTGGCGTTTATTCCCTTTAAATATCTTCTGCAAGTAATTAATCATGCACATCAAAATGGCGTGAGTGAGTAGTTCTGATGGAGCAGATCTTAACCTTTGATATGGAGCTGATCCGCCGTTACGACAAGGCGGGGCCACGCTACACCTCCTACCCGACTGCCGTGCAGTTCCATGAGAATTTCGGCCCGGAAGAGTACCAGACGGTGGTGGAGAGGACCAACCAGGAGGATCCACTGCGTCCACTCTCGCTCTACTTTCATATTCCGTTCTGCGACACCGTCTGTTTCTACTGTGGCTGTAACAAGATCGCTACCAAGGATCGCACCAAGTCTCCCCCCTATCTGGATCGGGTGGCGAAGGAGCTGGAGATGCAGGGGGCGCTATTTGACCGCTCTCGCGTAGTCGAACAGCTGCACTGGGGGGGAGGTACCCCCACCTTCCTCAACCATGACGAGATTCGTCGGTTGATGGATACCACCCGCAAACACTTTACCCTGCGGGATGATGACGAAGGGGAGTACTCCATCGAGATCGACCCCCGTGAGGCGACAGCGGAGACGGTGGCGCTGTTGCGCGAGCTGGGCTTCAATCGCATGAGCCTCGGTCTTCAAGATTTCGACCCCAAGGTACAGCAGGCGGTTAATCGTATCCAGTCGGAAGAGGAGACCTTTGCGGTACTCAATGCGGCCAGAGACAACGGTTTCAAGTCGGTCAGTGTCGACCTGATCTATGGGTTGCCACACCAGAGTGTGGATAGTTTCCAGAAGACCGTGGAGAAGGTGCTGCAGGTACGCCCGGATCGCCTCTCCGTATTCAATTACGCCCACCTCCCAAGCCTGTTCAAGCCGCAGCGCAGAATCAACGAGGCCGATCTGCCGACCCCGGATCAGAAGCTGGAGATTCTGCAACGCACCAACCAGCAGCTCTCCGAGGCCGGTTACCTCTATATCGGCATGGACCACTTCGCACTGCCGGATGATGAGCTGGCGGTGGCGCAGCGTGAGGGTACGCTCTACCGCAACTTCCAGGGCTACTCGACCCACCGCGACTGTGATCTGATTGGTATCGGAGTCACCTCGATTGGGGTAGTGGGGAACACCTACTCACAGAATCGGAAAGATACCGAGAGCTACTATGCTGAGATTGATGAGGGCAAGTTACCGGTCTTTCGTGGGGTGGAGCTGGACGACGATGACATCCTGCGCCGGGATGTAATCACTGAACTGATCTGCAACTTCCGCCTCAAGTTTACCGATATTGAAGAGCGTAACCAGATTGTTTTTCGGGAATACTTTGCCACCGAGCTGAAGGAACTGAAGGTGATGGTGGAGGATGGTCTGGTAACCATGGATGAGGAGAGTATTACGGTTGCTACGGCAGGCCGTCTGCTGATCCGCAATGTCTGTATGGTATTTGATCGCTATCTGCGAGAGAAGAGTGAGCAGCGTTTCTCCAAGGTGATCTGATTCGCCTTAGTTTTCCACTAAGGAAACTCGTAAAAAGCCGCAACTGGCCTCGTGCCGGTAGCGGCTTTCTGCTTTCTGGCGCACTCCTTGCTGCACTGAAAGCAAATGAAAAGTTGTCATTTTTTGGTCAATGGATGAGAGGTTCCAGGGCGATATGGCTGTTGCCACTCCTGATACTTTCCCCCGATGGAGTCAGTACAGGGTGTGTAGAGCCAATAGCAGAGTATGAGGTGCAACATTTCCGCGCAGTGGGCTTTGGTACCTCGGCAGAGGCGTGGGCAACGGTTGGACAAAATCAGCTGTTGGCGATTCGTACTGCCAAACTCGATGCCTATCGCACCATGGCGGAGCAGGTGTATGGCTTCCGTTTGAGCGGTTCGACCACGATCTCGTCGATGATGGTGAAAAATGACCGCTTTCGCATCTATGTGGATGCAGTGATTCGAGGTGCCGAAGTGGTCTCGGTACAGCCCATCGGTAACGAGGTGTATGAGGTGATACTGGAGATGGTACTGGAAATGCCGATAAATAAGATTGAGATGGCGTGTGAGGAAGTGACTTACAAAAGTGAGAATTATCTGGCGGAAAATAACTGGATGAGTGATTTGAAACAATATTTTCTGCCCAGTAGTAAAGATCAGGAGTAGATAATGGATCCCCTATCAGTTGCCGGTTTCGCGCTCAATGTGATCTCTTATTTGAAAAACAATCCGATTGATTTCGAAACCGAAGCGGAACAGCCGCCTGCTGCAGTTGAACAGCCGGTTGTGAGTCGTTCATCGGCTGTTGAGCCGGAGCAAAAATCGCTTCCTGCACTCTATGCGCAGAGAGATGAGCCGCGTTATCCTCAGGGGGTAAGCCGGTTTCATAAAAAGACCTCGGTCAATCAGAGTGGTCAGATCAGCATGGCCAAAATTCAGCCCGAGGGGACGGAGACCACAGCTCAACCCATGAAACAGGCAACACGGAAGGGGGTAGCAGCACATGGCTCTGGTGTGGATCGCAATGGCCGCTACTTTTTTCGTAAACGGGATCTGTAACTGGATCACTTCTGTTTGAAAGTAGTAGTGGCAGTGTTACTCTGTTTGTCATGGATATTTCCATTGATCAAACTGGGCTGTTACGCCTGTTAACCATGCGTCTGTTGATACCGTTGCTATTGCTGTTTTTTGCATTCAGTGAGGTGGTCGCACGTGAGCGTTGTGAAGTGCGCTATACGGCGACTGGTTATGGAGCTGCAGCTGGTCTCAGTGCAGAGAGCAGGCAGAGTAGTGCAAAAAAACGCGGAATCAGAGAGGCCTATCGTGACCTGACCTATCAAGTGGGCCTGTTTCGTTTGAAGCAGGAGCTTACGGTTGCTTCAGCAGTTAAAAGAAACCAAAGTTTCAGAAGACAGATCAATCAGAAGATCCGGGAAGCAACAGTACTGGGTGAAGGGTTTGACGAGAAAGAGCGTTACAAGATTGAGTTGGAACTCTGTATTGTCTTCCCGATGGCAGCGGATGGTAGTACTTGTGCAGCACCAGGTACACTCTGTGGAAAACAGCAGGAAGAGGAGAGTGAAAAAGAGCAGGAAGGAGAGAATTTCCTCACTCGCCTGACCCATAAACTAACTGAACCGGTACTCAATCCCGAAAAAAATCCAGAAGCTGATTTTGATCGTTACTCCTCTGTACTGGCAGAAGATCGTCTGCTACCTGTACAGGATCTTGATGAACCGGGTCATACGTTGATCCGTGATGGTGTAGATATGACACTGGTTGAGGCAGTTAAAAAGGATCAGAAGAATGCTCCGGCGCTATTTCGGATGGCTGTGCTGGGTGGCACGGATCGAGAGGTTGCACTGGCCTCGGTATTGATGGGAATGGTAAACCCTACGCCGGATGAGTTGAGTAATGTGATCAATCAGGCCATTACGCTTGGTGTGACACGTGGGGAGGTGGATCGCGCGGTAAACCGGGTCAAGCAGGCGTGTGAGGTTTGCAAGGAGTTGGAGAATCCGGCAGAGCAGCCCATTGCGGAGATTGAAAGTGGTCCAGTCGAATAGCAATCCTGCTGCTGATCCACTAACTGTACTGTTACAGTTGGAGTCGAGCCTCTTCAAAACAGCGACGAACGCGGAAGTGGCTTTTCTGTTGGTTAACCAGCTGAAGAGTTTGATTGCTTATGATCAGGCCAGTTTTTGGGAATATCGTAGTGCTGGCAAGCTGAAGATTGTGCAGGCGAGTGCTGTTTCATCCCCGGATCCACATAGCCCCTATCTGCAATGGCTATCTAAAGTGGTCAATCAGTTCCGTTCTGAAGAACTCTCTTCTCAAGTTGTAGTGGCTGATGATCTACCGCGTTCACTTTCTGTCGTGTGGAGAGAGCATGTTCAGGGGGAGGCACTTTGGGTTCAGTTTAAAGACCCTGAAAAACGGCTATTGGGTGGGCTCTGGATAACAAGAGTTGCTCCCTGGAGTGAACAGGAACAGCGTGTTCTGGAGCGTTTCACAGAGGCTGCAGCCATCGTATTGAGCAACCACCGTGTCCGAATGGGTTGGAGGGGGAGAGTGAGTGGGTGGCTCTTTTCTCGGGTATGGCAAAAGGTGATTGCTGTTGCTGTGGTCGTGGCGCTGTTTACAGTGCCAATTCACCACTCCATGCTGGCTCCGGCAGAGATTGTGGCCCAAGAACCGATCACTATTACCGCTCCGATGGATGGTGTGATTGAGAAGATGGTGGCTATGCCTAATCAGTGGATTGAGCAAGGCGAGCCGCTCTATATTCTGGATGAGCGTCCGTTGAAGAATCAGTTGGCGATCGAAAAAGAGGGGGTAGAGATTGCCGAAGCAGAGTTGCTTAATGCCTCACAAAAGGTGTTTGGCGGTGCTCTGGGAGAGGATCTGGATGCTCTGCGTTCCAAAATTGAGCAGAGTAAGGCCCGTGTTGCATGGATTGAACAGCAACTGGAGCAGACACAGGTCGCTGCCCCGGAGTCTGGTGTGGTGATCAATGCTGAGACCCTGTCCTGGAGAGGGCGTCCGGTACGAACTGGTGAGAAGATCATCACACTGGCCGATGAGAGCCGGGTTGAGGTGGAGATGTGGTTGCCAGTGGAGGAGTTGCAGCCGTTGCTGGAGTCGAAAGCAATCGATCTATTCCTCTATAGTCGTGGAAATGAACGGGTTAAAGCCCACTTTAAACGGATTGGCTATCAGGCAGAGCTTTCCCCGCAGGGGGTGCTCTCTTATCGGATTACTGCCAGATTGGGAGATCAGGTGCCATCGCCTCCTTTCCGTATTGGTGAGCGCGGGAGCGCAAGGCTCTATGGGCCGGAGACCCGGCTCTTCTTCTATCTGTTCCGCAAGCCGATTCTATGGCTACGCCAGTGGCTAGCCTGAGATGGAACGGTCACTGACACTGCCCCGCCTGCGTGAAGACCTGCACCTGTTTGAGGGGCCGCGACTGCGGGATGGCTCGCCTACCTGGACGCTGCATGATCCCTTAAGGAATCTCTATTTCCGTATTGGATGGCTGGAATTTGAACTGCTGTCACGTTTTCGGCTTGGCTCCAGTGAAGCGATACTGCAGGAAATTGAACACCTTGGACTGGTGGCTGCAACTGAGGAAAAGCTGCGTCAGTTAATCCAGTTCTTGATGCAGAATGAATTAACTTCCAGAAGTGAACCGCAGCAGCAGAGAAAGAGTAGACAGCAGTCACTGCTCTTCTTCAAAGTACCGCTATTCCATCCTGACCACTGGCTTCAGTGGGTGGCCTCCCACTTGTCACTGTTTTTTTCACCTCTTTTCTTCTGGGGTGTGATTACACTGGGACTTGGATCACTCTGGATGTTGTTTCAGCAGTGGGAGCAATTCTGGAGTACGTTTATTGATTTCCAGACCCCGTTGGGAGTGGCTGCATTTGGTGGTGCGATTCTTTTTAGTAAGGTGGTACATGAGCTGGGGCATGGGTTGGTGGCTAAGCACTACGGGTTACGTGTTCCCACATTTGGTATCGCCTTCATGTTTCTATGGCCAGTTTTCTATACTGATACCAGTGATGCCTGGCGTCTGCGGAGCCGGAGACAGCGTCTGTTGATTGGGTCAGCAGGGATAATGGCAGAGACGCTATTGGCGATTGTAGCCTCACTCTGTTGGCTCTGGATGCCGGATGGGTTGTCCAAGGCGGTGGCTTTTACGGTTGCGGCGACCACGTGGAGTATCACTCTGCTGGTCAACTTGAACCCTTTTATGCGTTTTGATGGTTACTTTTTGCTCTCGGATGGATGGGATATTCCCAATCTGCAGCCACGTGCTTTTCAGCTGGGGAAACGTTACCTGCAATCACTGGTCATGGGAAGCCAAAAGCCTGAGCCATTGGCGGGAGAGAGCAGAACCCAGAATCGTTGGTTGATCAGTTATGCCTGGGTTACCTGGGTCTATCGTCTCTCACTCTATATCGGTCTGGCTCTGATGGCCTACCACCTTCTGTTTAAAGTGCTGGGAATTGTGCTGCTAGTGGTGGAGATGGGTCTATTGGTGATGAAACCGGTAGTGTTGGAGTTGCATCGCTACTGGAGCGAGAGGAGTACTTTTCGCTGGGTGGTTAGTAATCGATTGTTACTGCTTGTGCTGGCTATGTTAATTGCTCTATTGATCACCCCTTGGCGTGGAGAGGTGGTTGCCCCTGCTGTCTGGAGGCAGGCATCCCTGCAAGGGATTTACAGTCCAGACAAGGGGAGAGTTGTCTCTATTGATGTGATTGAGGGAGAGAGGATTGAAGAGGGGCAACGATTGGCCATGGTTGTCATGCCGGAACTGGAGTACCAGCAGAAGATGTTGAAGATGCAAATTGTTGAACAGCGTTCGATATTGCAGAGTGCCGAGATGGGTGAGAAGGGGAGAGAGGGTATTCATGTGGAGCAGCAGAAGCTGGAGTCACTGTTGGCACAGTTGCGACAGACGGATGAAAAGCTGCTCAAAGCAGAGGTAGTGGCGCCATTTAGCGGCATTGTCAGTAAGGTCAACCGAGGTGTTTGGGAAGGGGAGTGGGTGGAGGCTGGAGAGCAACTGTTTGTGGTTGCCGACCCACAGAATCCTTCCTTGATCGGCTATTTTCATGAGAGGGAGTTGGGACGTCTGCAACTGGGGGCAGCTGCCCGTTTTTTACCAGAGAACAGGGGGAGTGAGCCGCCTGAGTCTACATTGAGTGAGGTTGCTGCCTCCAATAGCCACTATCTGGAAGAGCCGCTACTGGCCTCACTGTATCGGGGTGATCTACCAGTCAGAGAGGGTATGGATGGAGAATTGGTGCTGCAGGATAGCTTCTATAGAGTCCGTTTCGAGATGAGGCATCTGCCTGAGTGGGAGGTTGGTGCGTTACGTGGTGAAGTGGTGGTTGATGTTGAGGCAACTACCTATCTGCAACGGGGGTGGGATCTACTTCAACAGATATTCATCCAGGAGAGTGGATTTTGATGATCAGATCGGACGGTCGATCTGTTGAAGCGCAGCCAGAAGTTGGCTGTTCTCTTGCATAGGTAGTTGTTGCATCTGTTGAAGTTGTGAGGAAAAGTCGGCACCTGTGGCTGGTGAGGAGGACTCCAGCGGGATATAGATATTATCCAGTGCGCGCAGTGGGCACTGCAGTGGTTCTGACAAGTTATCCTTGAAGCTTTCAACGGCCTCCAGCTGGATCTGTGGTGAAAGCTGTTTGATCGGAGGGTCTATCGATGTAGAAGCGATGCCACTAGTGGCTCGCTGCTGAGAAGCTGGATCAGTGGATATCCCGGTTGAAGAGGTTCCAATAGGTTGAAGAATTTCCAGCTCTTTTTCTTTTGGCTGAGTGGACACCTTCTCATTAGTCGTTGGATCATCATCCTCCTCATCATCACCCTCCTCTTTTTCTGGTTCAGCTTCAGTATTCTTTTCTAGGGTCTCCTCTTCCGGAGACTCCTTCTGCTCGTTTTCGGGCAAGTCAGATTCTGGTTGTTGCTCCTTGTCTGTTTGATCTTCTGATTCATCTGGCGAGATAGGCTCTTCCTCTTCTGGTTGCTCAGGAGGAGTATCCACTGGCCCGGCGGGTGATTCGGGCTGTTCAGGGGGGGTATCCACTGGCTCGGCAGGTGATTCGGGTTCTTCAGAGGAAGGAGCACCCACTGGATCGGCAGGTGGTTCGGGCTGTTCAGGGGGGGTATCCACTGGCTCGGCAGGTGATTCGGGTTCTTCAGAGGAAGGAGCACCCACTGGTTCCGTAGGTAGTTCGGGTTCTTCAGAGGAAGGAGTACCCACTGGTTCCGTAGGTAGTTCGGGTTCTTCAGAGGAAGGAGTACCCACTGGC
>CAYFNH010000015.1:0-32695 GCA_964344435.1 uncultured Piscirickettsiaceae bacterium
TTAGGGTAATCCTGCACTCAGAAATTTGCGTGTTCCCTGCGAATGAGACATTACGAGAGATGTGTACAAACAGGTCACAGGGATTTATACACTTTAAAACAGTATAATCAGCTATTTCAGAAATTGGTTACTGCAACAATATGTCCAGCCGCTTTACTCTCAAAACCCTCAGCGACTTCGCCGCTGCCCACAGCCTGCGGGGCTATCCGGGGGACTGTCAGCGCCTGCATGGCCACAACTGGAAGGTGGAGGTGGAGGTGAGTGCCCGCGAACTGGATGAGCTGGGGATGGTGGTCGACTTCAAACAGATCAAGCAGGCCACCAAGGCCGCGACCGACCGGCTTGACCACCAGTACCTGAATGAACTGCCCCCCTTCGACCAGCTCAACCCCACCGCAGAGAATATTGCCCGTACCCTGTTCCGGGAGATCTCCACTGCTCTCTCTGATGCACGTATTCAGGTGGATGCGGTCACCGTGTGGGAGACCGAACGAGCCTCTGCCCGTTACTCGGAAACGTAACAGAACAATAGAAGAAAGGAACTACCCATGACCGACAACAGCATGGCTGATGTACAGAACAGCACCGATACCCGCCAGATTCCGATCGACAAGGTGGGTATCAAGGATATTCGTCACCCGGTGGTGATCAAGGATCGTGCCGGCAAGGATCAGCACACGGTTGCCACCTTCAATATGTATGTCAGCCTGCCACAGCACTTCAAGGGGACCCACATGTCCCGCTTTGTGCGTATCCTCAACCAGCATGACTTCGAGATCACCGTCGACAGCTTCAAGACCATGCTCAGCGAGATGGTCGAGATTCTGGAGGCAGAGAGTGGTCACATCGAGATGACCTTCCCCTTCTTCGTCAACAAGCAGGCACCGGTCAGCAAGATCGAGAGCCTGATCGACTATGAGGTGACCTTTATCGGTGAAATTATCGATGGTACTCCGGTGATGAACGTCAAGGTACTGGTACCCGCTACCAGCCTCTGCCCTTGCTCCAAGGAGATCTCGGCCTATGGCGCCCACAACCAGCGCTCCCACATTACGGTGAATGCCCGCACCAACGGGTTTATCTGGATCGAGGATATCATCGATCTGGTCGAGCAGGAGGCATCCTGTGAGCTGTTTGGCCTGCTCAAGCGCCCAGATGAGAAGTTTGTCACCGAACGAGCCTATGACAATCCGAAGTTTGTCGAGGATCTGGTACGAGATGTCGCCAACCGCCTCAACCATGATGATCGCATCGGCTCCTATGTGCTGGAGGCTGAAAATTTTGAATCGATTCACAACCACTCGGCCTATGCCATGATCGAGAAGATCAAATAGCCTATAGCTTGTATAAGTCCATTCACACCACAATTCCAGCTACGCTCAAGCACATCCTTGTGTCGCTTGACCGCAGCCATCCATGGCTGCAAACAACCTGGAATCGTGGCATGAACGAACTTTCGAGAAGATTGATAGCTTGTAAAACATGATCCATTATCAGGTCTCCATTGCCGACCCCAACGCCCACCACTTCGAGGTGGTCTGTACCATTCATGATCCCGATCCGCAGGGTCAACAGCTCTCTCTGCCCGCCTGGATTCCCGGCAGCTACATGATTCGTGACTTTGCCCGCAACCTCCTCTGGCTCAAGGCAAGCTGTAACGGAGAGGAGATTGCGGTAGAGAAGCTCGACAAGCAGCAGTGGTGGTGTAGCCCCTGCCGTGGCCCGCTCACCCTCCGCTATCGGGTATACGCTTGGGACCTCTCGGTGCGCAGCGCCCATCTCGATCAGACCCACGGATTTTTCAATGGCACCAGCCTGTTTGTGGAGATCATGGGACGCAGTGATGAGACCCACCGGGTCACGCTGCGACAGCACGAAGCACTCCCCTGGAGTGTGGCCACCACCCTGCCCATTGAGTCGGTTGATGAGGATGGGTGGGGAGACTACCGCTGCAGAGACTACCAGACCCTGATTGACCATCCGGTTGAGATGGGCACCTTTGAGTGGATCAATTTCGATGTCTGCGGGGTGCCCCATGCCCTGGTATTGAGCGGTCAGCAGCAGGCAGATCATGAACGCCTTGCAACCGATCTCAGCCGTATCTGTACACACCACACCCACTTTTTTGGTGATGAACAACCACCGGTGGACAACTACCTCTTTCTCACCATGGTGGTTGGGGAAGGGTACGGAGGGCTGGAACACAGCGACAGCTGCGCACTGCTCTGCCGTCGTGATGATCTTCCACGCAAGGGAGAGAGCGAAGTCAGTGCCGGTTATCGGCGCTTTCTCGGCCTCTGCAGCCATGAATATTTTCACCTCTGGAACATCAAGCGAATCAAGCCGGCGGCCTTTGTCCCCTATCAGCTCGATGCCGAATCCTATACACGCCAACTCTGGGCCTATGAGGGGATCACCTCCTACTTTGATGATCTTGCCCTGGTACAGAGTGGGATCATCGATACCGAGAGCTATCTGGAGCTACTGGGGCAGACCCTGACCCGCCTGCAACGCAACCGGGGCCGGACGCTACAGCCGGTAACCGAATCGAGCCTGGATGCCTGGAGCAAGTTTTACAAGCAGGATGAGAACGCCAACAATGCCATTGTCAGCTACTACATCAAGGGGGCAGTGATTGCACTGATGGTAGATCTGCAGATTCGTCTGCAAAGCCACCATCAGCACTCGCTGCAACAGGTAATGCAACACCTCTGGAACCACTATGGCAAGCGCGGGGTTGGCACCGGCGAAGAGACCATCGAGTTCCTCTGCCAACGGGCAATGGGAGCAAGCGGCAACTTTCTGCTGGAGGCGCTCTACGGCACCGCAGCGCTCGATGTGGCCCCGCTACTGAAATCGTTTGCAGTGGAGGTAGGCTATCGTCCCACGGCCGGGGACGATGATGCCGGTGGCAAAGTGGTACAGAACCTGCCACGCTGCTGGCTTGGTGCCAGTCTCAAGCAGAACGACGGGATGCTGATGGTGCAGTCGGTGGTCGATCAGAGCCCGGCACAACGGGCGGGTGTTGCCGCCGGTGACCGCATCATTGCCCTGGATCAATTACAGGCGGACGAGAGCCGACTAAAAAGTGTACTTTACAACCAAGAGCCGGGAGAGACCCTGCAGATCCACCTCTTCCGCCGGGATGAGTTGATGCAGATGGAGGTGGTACTGGAGCCAGCACCGGCAGATACCGTGGTACTGCAACCGCTGGAGACAGCCCGCCCCATGCAACTGGATGCACAACAGCAGTGGCTACACGGCAAGACCGCAGCGACCAGAATAGAGACTGATGATCCTCAACATTGAACAAGAATCCGATAAACCGGGGTCGTTTGCCCTGTTCCAGCTTGGCTTTCGCCCCTTCTTTCTGGGCGCCATCACCTACAGTATCGTTGCCATTATCCTCTGGGCCCTGATCTACAACCTGCAGTGGTCTCCGGAGACGCTACAGCACTGGAGCAGCCCCTTCTGGTGGCATGGCCACGAAATGATCTTCGGCTATGCCATGGCCGTTATCACCGGCTTCCTGTTGACCGCCAGCATGAACTGGACCGGTGTACAGACCCTGCGCTTCACCCCGTTGGCCCTGCTCTTCAGCTGCTGGTTGCTGGCCCGACTGCTACCCTGGCTCAGCCCCCAATGGATGGAGGCTGCCGCCCTGTTCGATCTGCTGTTTCTGCTCGGAGCGACCGCCACCATTACCCACCCACTCTACAGCGCAAGACAGTGGGATCAGGTTCGTATCTTCACCTCAAAGCTCGGGCTAATCTTCCTCTGTAACCTCACCTTCTATCTGGGGATGTTCGGTTACCTTCCAGGTGGAGAGCGGATCGGCCTCTATGGTGCCACCTATCTGGTACTCGCCATTGTCTTCACCCTGGGCCGGAGGGTCTTCCCCTTCTTCATTCAGAACGGTATCAATGCCGACGGGCGTAAAGAGAAGCTGGAGCTGAAAAACTCAAAATTGCTGGATCTCTCCAGCCTCACACTGTTTCTGCTGTTCGCCCTGGTGGACCTGTTTCTACCTCAACAACAGCTGATCATCGGCATGATCACTGCGGTACTGCTGCTGGTTCATGCAATCCGCTTCTACAACTGGTACACCCCGGAGGTGTGGCACAAACCACTGCTCTGGGTACTGACGGTTGGATATGGCTGGATTGTTGCCGGATTTCTGCTCAAGGCACTCTCAACCACCGGGCTGATCTCCCCCTTCATTGCCCTCCACGCCTTCACCTATGGCGCCATCGGCACCATCACCGTGGGCATGATGGCGCGAGTCATTCTTGGTCATACCGGGCGCAATGTATTCAATCCACCCGCAGGACTCAACCCCATCTTTCTACTGCTCACGCTCGGTGCAGTGGTACGGGTAGTGCTGCCCCTGCTACTGCCCAGCCAGACCATGAACTGGATGCTATTTTCACAGCTGCTGTGGGCTGCCGCCTTCCTGCGCTTTGCGCAGCTCTACCTACCGATGCTGGTAAAACCTAGAATTGACGGCCGCCCCGGTTAGCCGCTTACAAAAAACGGGCAATCATGCCGAATTCCGGCTGCTCCTGCTCTGCCGTCAGGTCCAGCTCCGCCTCAACGATATAGCCCCCTCCCGGAACCTCCTGCATCGGCTCCCCCTTTTTGCCAAAGATTCGTTGCAGAGTGATCTCCCGGTTTCCCAGCGGATGGATCAACTCCAGCCGGTCCCCCACCGCAAACTTGTTCTTGGCCACCAGGGTTACCCGCTTTGACTGCGGATCATAGTGGCTGATCTCCGCCACATAGAGTTGGCGATGCCCCTGTGAGTTGCCCTGGATGTAATTCTGATAGGCCTCACTGTGGTGGCGCTTGAAGAAGCCATCGGTGTAGCCCCGGCTGGCAAGATTCTCCAACTCCGCCAACAGCGTAGTATCAAACTCGCGCCCACTGACCGCATCATCAATCGCTCTGCGGTAGGCCTGGCTGACACGGCTGACGTAGTAGATCGATTTGGTGCGCCCCTCAATCTTCAGTGAGTCGACGCCGATCTCCACCAGACGCTGAATATGCTCTACCGCTCTCAGATCCCGGGAGTTCATGATGTAGGTACCATGCTCATCCTCCTCCATCGGCATCACCTCTCCGGGCCGCCCCATCTCCTCGATCAGAATCCGCTGTGGTTCGGGAGTAGCCTCTGCCCGCTTGAGGTCACCACTCTCGTCCTCCGTGCTCGCCACCTCCTTGTACTCCCAGCGACAGGCATTGGTACAGGTACCCTGATTGGCATCCCGGTGGTTGATGTAGCCGGAGAGGAGGCAGCGACCGGAATAGGCCATACAGAGGGCTCCATGCACAAAGACCTCGAGCTCGATATCGGGGCAGTGCTGGCGGATCTCCTCTACCTCCTCCAGCGACAGCTCACGCGAGAGTATGATGCGCTCGATCCCCTGCTGTTGCCAGAAGCGGACCGCAGCGTGGTTGACGGTATTGGCCTGTACCGAGAGGTGTACCGCCTGCTCCGGCCAGCGCTCGCGCACCAGCATGATCAGCCCCGGGTCGGCCATGATCAGTGCATCCGGCCCCAGCGCAATCACCGGCTCGATATCCTCTACAAAGGTTTTCACCTTGCTGTTGTGAGCAAGGATGTTGGCGGTCACATAGAGTCGCTTCTGCTGCCGCCTCGCCTCTGCCATCCCCTGCTCGAGCCCGGCCAGATTGAAATCGTTTTCACGTACCCGCAGGCCGTAGCGTGGCAGGCCCGCATAGACCGCATCGGCACCATAGGCAAAGGCGGCACGCATGTGCTGCAGGGTGCCTGCGGGGGCAAGGAGTTCCGGGGCGTTCATCCGGCCATTCTACCGGAGATTACCAGAAATGGATCACTCTTCCTTGAGTTCGACCGGCATACCCGCCTTGCGCCACTCCGGAAAGCCCTCCTCCAGACGGATCGCATCAATCCCCTCTTCACGCAAGCGAGAGACGGCATCGTAGGCAAGCATACAGTAGGGGCCCCGACAGTAGGCAACCACCAGCTGCCCGGCCTTGAGTTCTTCCAGCCGATCCTCCAGCTGGTCCAGCGGGATACTGAGCGCCCCTTCAATGTGGCCGGCCTCATATTCCGCCTCGGGGCGTACATCCATCACCGTAACGGTACCATCTCCGACACGCTCCATCAGCTCCTGAATATGGATCGGCTCAAGATCATCCTTGACCGTCAGATAGGTGTTGACCAGCCGTTCCACCTCGGCAATATGACGCTCGGAGAGCTTGCGCAGCGCCACCAGCAGATCGATGACCAGATCATCAGAGAGGTTATAGTGGACATACTGCCCAACCTTGCGCGCGGTTACCAGACCCGCATTACGCAGCAGCTGAAGGTGTTGAGATGTATTGGCTACCGTCAGCCCCGCCGTTTGCGAAAGCTGCTCCACGGTGCGCTCACCCTGTGCCAGAATCTCCAGCAACTCGATTCTGTGTGCATTACTGAAGGCCTTGCCGGTGCGAGCGAACTGCTCAAAGATTGATTTTTTATAGTCTTTTACTGCCATAATCCATCAATAATCACACATTCTATTGAATGAGTCAAGCCTATTAAAGTGATGAATCAGTTACTTATTTAGAAAAAGTCTGTTCAATCGGAACCAAACCAGAAACTTTCGTCCCGCTCCAGGAACTCTTCATAGGGCAGATAGTGAGAACCATCGCAGGAGAAATTGAGGCCGACAATTCCATTGATGGTATTGATCGAACCAGCGCGCAGGTAGATGGTCTCATCCATCTCGCGCAGCCAGCGGAAGCGCTCCAGTACCTCACGCAATAGCCCCTGCGGCACCATCGCCTCCCGGGGGTAGGGGCGCAAGGGATAGGCCAGACAGATGGAGGGGTTGAGGATCTCATCCAGCACATGAACCCGATAGCGGTATGGGTCATCATAGAGCCAGATGGTGGCGCGTGAACTGGCAAAGTGAAGCTTGGCATGAAACACCCCCCGCTCCACCATCAGTTCATCCACTGTTGCCAGTACATCTTCGATGCGTTCATCCATCGGGCTGACGGCACGGCTCTGCATGAACAGCGTACTACGAATGGAGGGATCCCCCTTCACCTGCATCCAGTAACGTCTATCCTCGGAGGGTTGATCCACCTCCGGCAGCTTTCCCAGTTCAAAGTCGGCACAGACAAAGCCGACCGCCTCATTTTCAACGCGAATCAACTGTACTGCGGTAATCAGGCTACGGCGGGTGGTCTGGCTGATATAGACATCGGAGAGAAAGAAGCCATCTGCCGGTACCACTTTGGCGATATAGGGGCGCTCGGAAAGGTCCTGCCCGATGCGTTCACTGTCCACCCGTCGCTCTTCGGAGAAGATATTGGAGCTGAGCTGCACACCACTTACATCGATCACATAGAGCAGACGACAGGCTGTTATCTCCCCACAACTATCCAACTGCTGCAGCAAAATGGTATCCAGTTGCTGTGTCAATGCATCAGAATCATTGTGATTCTCCCACCCCTGTGCACAGTTATCGGCAAGCTGACCCATAAAGCCACCGAGGTGCTCCTGCAGCAGCTTTTTTCTGGCCAGTATGGTCTTGTCAAAGGTATTCACGGTTTGTTCCTGATGTGCAAGCCTGTACTATACCGTACCAACGACCCCATCAAGGAGTGAATTTTTCATGACATCCGGCGAGGAGAAACTGCGGCTGGACAAGTGGCTGTGGGCAGCCCGCTTCTTCAAGACCCGGCGCATTGCCACGGATGCGATTGCAGGTGGCAAGGTCCATCTCAACGGCAGCCGTATCAAGCCTTCACGCAGTATCAAGGTAGGTGATCAGCTTGAAATTCAACGTGGTGAGACCTTTTTCGAGGTGACAGTGGCAGCAATCAATCACCAGCGCCGTCCCGCCAGTGAGGCCCAAATGCTCTATCATGAAACCGAACAGAGCCGGAAAAACCGCCTTGCCGAGGTCGAACGCAAGAGGCTGGAGTCTGACTCCCGGGCACGGCGAGAGCGTCGCCCCGATAAACGTCAACGATGCAAATTACTGGAGATCAAGAACCAACTCTGAGCGCGATGGTCCTATCAACGACCTCAAAAATAGTGGTATGAATGGACTTATACAACACTTTATAGCCCTGATTCGTGAGCAACACTAACCCCGACAGAAAGCCCGGTACTCGTGAGGTAATGGCACAGATCATTGCACAGATTCGCCGTGAATTTCCATTCCACCTCGGTGAAGCCGAACTCTGTACCGATACCTGTGCGGTGGGCTGCCCCCTCAAACTGCTGGAGCATATGGAGATGGAGATCCAGGAGTGGGAACAGCGTCTGGATCAGGGAGAGATGCCCAACTTTGGTGACCTGAAAAAGATGACCCGAATGGGAGAAAAGATCCACCACATACTGCAGCAGAACCAGTTAATTCCCTCCAATGTAACTTCTCAATAAATCCAGACAGAAACTCCCTCCCCCTGTCAGGGGGAGGGCAGGGGTGGGGGTTAAGTGCCTAATCATGCAACCCACCCCCATCCTCACCTTCCCCCTCAATGGGGAAGGAACTTTAAGCCGCCAACAGCAGAATCCCTTGATCTATAACAGATTGATTGAATTCCCGGCAATCATCGCATCAATGTTATCGACCGTCTGTGCCATACAGGCTTGTGCTGCAGATGCCGTGTCCACCCGCCCTCCGGGCACGTGAGAGACTTCTATACCACGGGCACCGATTGCATCAAAATCGATCAGATCACACCCTTTTTCCGCACAATCACCAACGATAGCCACCATTTTAAGCAGAGGCAACTTTTCAACCACACTCGCGGGAATGGCCTTGGCGGTAGTCACCAGCACATGGGAGCGCCAGGCCACCTCGGCCAACTCCTCATCCGCCAGGTCGGCACGCTCTACCCAGCCATATTTGGCCGCCTGCAGAAAGGGGAATTCCACCTCTTGTGGCAGGTTTTCCCGATCAATCACTACAATATTCATCTACGCTCTATCCTCTCCGTTACCAGATGAACTACTCCATCCAGTCACTTTTAAACTCAATCCGATCCTCCTCTGGCGGCCTCTCTCGTCTACCCCCTTTGTAGAGCAGATAGAGCCACATCCCCCCGAGTGAAACCATGAATCCGCCCGATGTGGCCCTCGAAACCCCCTCTCTGGTAGAGGCATCGGCAAACAGGATCAACCCGACTCCACCCACCAGAAACAGTAGCGGAACCAGAATCTGCATCCGGTTCATGACTGTTCACACCGTTGTGCCTGCACCGCTGCCAACGCGGTCAGGTTCAACAGCCCGCGTACGGTGGTATTGGGGGTGGCGATATGGGCCGACTTGGCCGCGCCCAACAACATGGGGCCGACTATGATGCCGTTGCCCACCACCTTGACCAGATTACAGGCAATGCTGGCGGCCCCCTGGTTGGGCATTACCAGCAGGTTGGCCTCTCCTTCCAGCAGGGCATCGGGAAAACGCTGTTCGCGCAGACTCTCCGAGAGCGCCAGATCTCCACGCATCTCCCCCTCAATCTCCAGCTCCGGATCGATACGCCGAATCAGGCGCAGTGCCTGGTGCATTTTAACGGCATCCGGATCCTCATGGCTGCCAAAGTTGGAGTGGGAGAGCATCGCAACCTTGGGCTCAATACCAAAGCGGCGCACCTCCTGTGCACTGAGGTGGGTGATCTCGGCCAGTGCTGCGGGGTCTGGATTCACCTGAACCGAGGTATCACTGAAGAAGAGGGTACCGGAGGGCATCACTACCGCCTCCATCGCCGAGAACCGCTCCACCCCATGGGCCTTGCCGATAATCATCTCGATCTGCTGCAGATGGAGCATATAGCGCCCTACCACGCCACAGATCATCGCATCGGCCTCTCCGCAGTGCACCAAGGTGGCTGCGGTTGCGGTGGGGTTATTACGTACCGCCTCCTGCGCCTCGGCCAGTGAGTAGCCACGGCGCTTGGTCTTCTGGTAGTAGCTGTTGACATGATCCTGCTGGTTGGGGTTTTCATGCGGATCAAACAGGGTAAAGTCCCGGCCGGGCACCATCTCCAACCCCAGCTGCTCCAGTTTCTGTTCAATCACATGCTGGCGCCCAATCAGAATCGGATGGGCAATCCCCTGCTCAACCGACTGCTGCGCAGTCTGCAACACCCGCTCCTGATCTCCCTCTGCATAGACCACACGCTGCAGTGCGCAACGGGCCTGATGGAACACCGGCTTCATGGTCATGCCGGTCTGATAGATACGGTTATGGAGAGACTGGCGATACCCCTCCATATCCTCGATCGGACGGGAGGCCACGCCTGAATCCATCGCCGCCTGCGCCACTGCGCTGGGGATGAACTCCATCAGACGGGGGTCAAAGGGTTTGGGAATCAGATATTCAGGACCAAACTTCAAATCAAGCCCACCATAAGCACGACGCACCTGCTCGGAGGGGCGCTCCCGCGCCATCTCGGCAATGGCCTCGACACAGGCTCGCTTCATCGCACCGTTGATCTCCGTAGCACCGCAGTCGAGTGCCCCCCGGAAAAGGAAGGGGAAGCAGAGCACATTGTTGATCTGGTTGGGGTAGTCACTACGCCCGGTAGCAAAAATCGCATCCGGGCGCTGCTCGTGGCCCAACTCCGGCAGAATCTCCGGTACCGGATTGGCCAGTGCAAAGATCAGGGGCCGCTCGGCCATCTGTGGCAACCATTGCGGCTTTAACACCCCTGCTGCGGAAAGCCCGAGGAAGACATCGGCCCCCTCCAGCGCCTGTTCCAGCGTGCGCATCGGGGTATCACTGGCATAACGTGCCTTGTAAGGGTCCATATCCTCGGCCCGGCCCGAATAGACCACACCATGGCGGTCGGTTACGATGATGTTCTCTTTCTTCAGCCCCAGCTCCACCAGCAGATCGAGGCAGGCCAGTGCCGCCGCCCCGGCACCCGATGCCACCAGCCGGATCTGATCAATCTTCTTGTCCACCACCCGCAAGCCATTCATCAGACCGGCACAGACTACTATCGCGGTACCGTGCTGATCATCATGGAACACCGGAATGTTCATCCGCTCCTTGAGCGCTTTTTCGACAATGAAACACTCCGGTGCCTTGATATCCTCCAGATTAATGCCACCAAAGGTGGGCTCGAGACGGGCGATGGTCTCGATCAGGGCCTCCGGATCACGCTCCTCGATCTCGATATCGAAGACGTCGATATCGGCAAACTGCTTGAACAGTACCGCCTTCCCCTCCATCACCGGCTTGGAGGCGAGACTGCCGATCGCCCCCAGCCCCAATACCGCAGTACCGTTGCTGATCACACCGACCAGATTGGAGCGGGCGGTGTACTCGGCGACCTCCAGCGGGTTCTCTACAATCGCCTCACAGGGAGCCGCCACCCCCGGGGAGTAGGCCAGTGCCAGATCACGCTGATTGGCCAGAGGTTTGGTGGGCTGGATCTCCAGCTTGCCCGGTTTGGGGTAACGATGATAATGCAGTGCGCTCTGCTTGAGATCTTCAGCCATGATAATGTTCAACCGATTGTTCGAACTAATTGTAACCCTGTAGCTGATCAATATACTCCGGCAAGAACAGGGAGATCTGCGGAATATAGGTGATCAACATCAGGAAGAAAAGCAACAACAGCATCCATGGTAGCACCGAACGGATCACCCAACCCATGCTCTCTCCAGTGATTCCGGCAGTAACGAAGAGGTTGAGGCCCACCGGCGGGGTCAGCATACCAATCTCCATATTGACCACCATGATGATGCCGAGGTGGATTGGATCAATCCCCAGCTGGGTTGCAATCGGAAACAGAATCGGCGCCATGATCAGCAGAATGGCCGAAGGCTCCATGAAGTTGCCCGCCGCCAGCAGCAGAATATTGACCACAATCAGGAAGACCCACGGCTCCAACCCCCAGGCCACAATCGACTCGGCGATCTGGTGCGGGATGCGCTCGGTGGTCAGCACATGGGCAAACAGCATCGCATTGGCAATGATGAAGAGCAGCATGATACTGACCCGAGCCCCGTCCAGTACGGTCTTGCGCACCTCGGGGTGACGAATCGACTGTGGCAATGCCCAGGTCATGATCCAGCCATTGCGCAGTACCATGGAGCCAATCGACTCCCCCGCCTTGCGCCAGGGCTGCTGCTTGAGTGGCCCCATGTCACGGTAGAAGAATACCGAGACCAGAAAGGCATAGACTGCCGAGACCGCCGCCGCCTCGGTTGGACTGGCGATACCGCCATAAATGGAGCCGAGCACCACCACGATCAGCATGATGCCACCGGAGGCGGAGGCACCACTACGCATGATCCTGCCGAAGCCGGGGAAGGGTTGAGAGGGTAACCCCTTGACCCGGGCCACAATATAGATGGTAATCATCAACAGCAGTCCCATCATCAAACCGGGGATAAAACCGGCCATGAACATCCGGGCCGCCGAGACCTCGGTTGCTGCAGCATAGACCAGCATCACAATGGAAGGTGGGATCAGAATCCCCAGGGTACCGGAGGTGGTGATCACCCCGGCGGCAAACTCCTTGGGATAGCCCGCCTTGACCATGCCCACAATAACGATGGTGCCGATTGCTGCCACCGTTGCCGGGGAGGAGCCGGAGACTGCCGCAAACAGCATACAGGCCATTACCGAGGCCATCGCCAGCCCACCGCGGATATGGCCCACCAGATCGATGGCAAAGCGGATCAACCGTTTTGCTACCCCCCCTGTGGAGAGAAAGGCGGAGGAGAGGATAAAGAAGGGGATCGCCAATAACGTGTAGTGTTCCGACAGGGCCTCGAACAGCTTGAGTGCCACCGAGGCCATGGAGTCATCGGAGAAGAGCAGAATGGTGGTGATACTGGAGAGCCCCAGTGCCAGTGCGATCGGCATTCCGATCAGCAAGCAACCGAACAGAAGAATAAACAGGGTTGCCGTTGTCATCGTGCCTCTCCCCCTTCACTCTGCTGGCTGGGCTCCTCCAGTGAGGTTCCCTTGAGCTGCTCGGCCAGCTGCATACTGTCCTCCGCCTCATCATGGTGGCCAAAACCATTCTTGCGCCCGGTCGCCACGGCCCACAACAGCTCCAACAGACGAATGGAGAAGAAGAGAAGGCCGACAATCAGCATCCCGTGTGCCAGCCACAGTGGTACCAGTGGCTCATCCACCCAGATTTTCAATCGCTCTAGGGTCTCTTCCGACATCCACTCCACCATCCAGCCCTTGAACTCGAGGTCCTCCATGGTGATTCCGATCAGGTACATCTTCTCCAGATAGATCCACGACCCATACAGAAACAGTACACAGTAGATCAGTGCCAATACCACCGCCAGCAATGACAGAAGCCTTTGTACACTGGGTGAAAACAGTCGTACAAAGGCATCCACATTGATATGCGCCCCCACCTTGAGGCCATACGAAATCCCAAACAGCACAAACCAGGCCGAGAGGTGAAGGGTCAGCTCCTGCCCCCAACTCAAGCCGGTTCCAAAACCAAACCGCAGGATGACCTCAACAAAAACCAGTAGCGTCATGGCCACCAGCAGCAGCGAGATGATCGCCTCTTCTGCAGCGTGAATCTTTTTCAACATGGTTTCATTTCTCCTCCGGTGAAAAACACTTTCCCCCTGAATCGGGGGAAGGTGAACCTCCCCCGATTCAGGGGGAGGAGATTACAGCAGTTACTGGTTGGAGGCGTAAGCGGCGTCGATCAGATCTGTGCCAATCTTGTCCTCAAACTTCTTCCACACCGGCTTCATCACCTCTACCCACTGGTTGCGCTCTTCTGTGGTCAGGGTAAGCACCTTGGAGCGGCCGGAGTCGATAATCTTCTGCTTGTCATTGACCGACTTCTGTGCGGCTACCGCATTACCATGGGCAATCGCCTCATCCAGCGCCTTTTTTACCTCGGTCCGCAAGTCATCCGGGAGTCCTTTCCAGAACTCTTTGGAGGTGACTACCATATAGTCGAGCAATCCGTGGTTGGACTCGGTGATGCTGGGCTGTACCTCAAAGAACTTTTTCGAGTAGATATTGGACCAGGTGTTCTCCTGACCATCGATCGCCCGCGTCTGCAGCAATGTGAATACCTCGGAGAACGGCTTCTTCAGCGGGGTTGCCTGAACCGCCTCAAACTGTGCCTCCAGTACATCCGAAGACATGATGCGGAATTTCTTGCCCTTGGCATGCTCCGGGACACGCAGTGGCTCACCAGCAGAGAGCTGTTTCATGCCGTTATGCAGATAGCCCAGCCCCAGCAGCCCCTTGCGCTCGACCGAACGCAGCAGCTTCTGTCCTGCCTCACTCTGCTGAAAACGGTCTACCGCATCCATATCCTTGAACAGGAAGGGGAGATCATAGAGTGCCAGCTTCCTGGTGTAACGGCTGAACTTGGAGAGTGAGGGAGCAGCCATCTGCACATCACCCAGCAGCATTGCCTCCAATACCTTGTTATCGCCGAAAAGCTGCGAGTTAGGGTAGACCTCAACCTTGACCCGGTCGCCCATACGCTCGGCGACCAGATCTCTAAACTTGTTGGCCATCTGCCCCTTGGGGGTATTTTCGGCCACCACATGAGAGAATTTGATTACGATCGGCTCTGCAGCCAGCGCCGTGGTGGTTGCAACAGCGGCTGCCAGACAGAGTGCCGCGGTGGTCAGTTTCTTGAACATTCAAGTTCCTCCTTGGGATTTGGAAATCATGGGATTATGTTTATCAATATGCAGATCCGTTTACTGAATCGCCCCCCTATTCTAGCAATGGGGATACCACTCCTGGCAACTACTCTGTTACTTGTTGATTAACAATAGTTAACTATAAAAAAGGGGAAATGTGACCAAAATGGTTTGGGTGGGAATCTACCCATTTTTCCTTCCAAGGTGCAGGAGATTCCCCCCAAAACAGCCCGCCACTCAGCATGGACCGCTAATCAGTCACTGTCCGCAGTGTAGCGAAAGCCGTAATAGAATGCCGCCGGGAAGGTGATCAAAAAGAAGAGTACCCCTCCCGTTGCCGCCAACTCGGAGGCGTAGATCGCCAGCAGCAACCCTGCAAACAGGGTAACCAGCTGAACCGAGTGGAGCAGTACATGGTGCTGGATTCCACGGTTGAGCTGCCCCATCAACAACCCTGCTGCCGGTAGTGCAGCCAGGTTGAGGATAACCGTATGCAACTCCAGCAGCCACTCATTGACCAGCAGGGCAAGCAGTATCACCAGCGCCCACTGGGTTGCTGTTCCACCCAGGACTCTTTTCATGCTTCAATAATTATAAAAATAATGACGGTAGCTATTCAGATTGCCCCTGAAATTCGTCAGATCAAGCTGGAAAATGTAAGTTTACAAGCGTAAATGGTCATTTTCCAATACAGGAGTGGCGGATTTCAGGGGTAAGCCGAGCAGTTACTCCATGTTAACACCTTCGCTTTCACGCTATACTCTGCCATTTTCCAAACCTCGAATCGGTTCTGTTTTTATCCATGAGCAACAATGATCCATCCACCTTTCAGGGGTTGATACTGGCACTGCAAAATTACTGGGCTGACCAGGGCTGTGTGCTCAATCAACCTTTTGATATGGAGGTCGGTGCGGGCACGTTTCACCCCGCCACCTTCCTGCGAGCCATCGGCCCGGAGCCTTGGAGTTCCGCCTATGTACAACCTTCACGGCGCCCCACCGATGGGCGCTATGGAGAGAACCCCAACCGACTGCAGCACTACTACCAGTTTCAGGTGGTAATCAAACCCTCTCCGCTGGAGATTCAGCAGCTCTATCTCGACTCGCTGAAGATGCTGGGGATTGATCCATTAACCCATGATATCCGTTTTGTTGAAGACAACTGGGAGTCTCCCACCCTGGGGGCCTGGGGACTCGGTTGGGAGGTGTGGCTCAACGGCATGGAGGTGACGCAGTTCACCTACTTCCAGCAGGTTGGTGGTCTCGATTGTCGCCCGGTCACCGGTGAGATTACCTATGGTCTGGAGCGCATCGCCATGTACCTGCAGGGGGTAGAGAGTGTGTTTGATCTGGTCTGGACCGATGGCCCACTGGGCAAGGTGACCTATGGGGATGTCTTCCACCAGAATGAGGTGGAGATGTCTGCCTACAACTTTGAGCACGCCAACGTCGAGGAGCTGTTTCACCAGTTCGACCACTGTGAAACGGAGAGCAAACAGTTGATTGAGGCCGGGCTACCCCTGCCCGCCTATGAGCTGATGCTCAAATCCTCCCATCTATTCAATCTACTGGATGCCCGTAACGCCATCTCCGTTACCGAGCGTGCCCGCTTTATCGGCCGCATTCGAGGCCTCTCCCGTGCGGTGGCTCAAGCCTATTATGAACGCCGCGAAAGCCTTGGTTTCCCGATGTTGGGAGAAGACGCATGAGTGATACCAAAGATTTTCTGTTTGAACTTGGCACCGAAGAGTTGCCGCCGAAGTCACTCAACCGACTCAGCCAGGCACTGGGAAGCGAGATTGAATCCGCACTGGAGAAGGCGGCCCTGAGCCACGGCAAGATTACCCTCTACGCCGCCCCCCGCCGTCTTGCCGTCTGGATCCAGGATTTAGAGACCCAGCAGGCCGACCAGGAAACCCTGCGCAGAGGCCCTGCCGAAAAGGCCGCCTTTGATGCCGATGGCAATCCTACCAAGGCACTGCAGGGTTTTGCCAACTCATGCGGGGTTGCCGTCGAGGCGCTGGAGAGAATCGATACCCCCAAAGGGGTGTGGATGGGAGTTACCCTGAAACAGAAAGGGGTCTCCACAAAAGCGTTGTTACCAGAGATTCTGCAGACCGCGCTGGATCGGCTTCCCATCCCCAAACGCATGCGCTGGGGTGCCTCCGATGCTGAATTCCTGCGCCCGGTTCACTGGGTGGTTGCCCTGTTGGGTGACGAAGTAGTACCCGCCACACTCTATAATATTGAGAGTAGCAACCAGAGCCGTGGTCACCGCTTCCACCATCCCGACTTCATCACCATCACCTCTCCCGCAACCTACGCCAGCCAACTGGAGCAGCAGGGAATGGTGGTCGCCGACAGCGAACGACGCAAGGCAGATATCGAAAAACAGGTCATTGAAGTTGCCCAACAATTGGGTGGCAAGGCGGTAATCGACTCCGCGCTGCTGGATGAGGTGACCGCACTGGTGGAGTGGCCGGTTGCCATCAGCGGCAGTTTTGAACCACGTTTTCTGGAGGTACCCCAGGAGGCCTTGATCGCCTCGATGCAGGGGCACCAGAAATACTTTCCGGTGGTTGATGGTGAAGAGCAACTGATGGCCCACTTCATCACCATCAGCAACATTGAGAGCCGGGACCCGAGCAAGGTACAACATGGGAATGAGCGGGTCATACGCCCTCGCCTGGCTGATGCCGCCTTCTTCTGGGAGCAGGATCTGAAACAGCCGCTCGAGTCCCACCAGGTGGGACTGAAGAAGGTGATCTATCAGGACAAACTGGGATCCCTGCTGGACAAATCGCAACGGGTTGCGACACTGGCGGCCACCATCGCCGGGCAGTTGGGAGCGAACAGCGATGAAGCGGAACGGGCCGCGATGCTGGGCAAATGTGACCTGCTCACCAACATGGTGAAGGAGTTCCCGGAATTGCAGGGGGTGATGGGACGCTACTATGCCAAACATGGCAATGAACCCGCTGCAGTGGCGCTGGCGCTTGATGAACAGTATATGCCCCGCTTCTCCGGGGATCAGCTTCCCACCACGGCGACCGGTGAAGCGGTTGCCCTGGCCGAAAGGCTGGATGCGCTGGTCGGCATTTTCGGTATCGGCATGGTCCCCACAGGGGACAAGGACCCCTTTGCCCTGCGCCGTGCAGCACTCGGTGTATTGCGTATCCTGATCGAGAAGCAGCGTGCCATTGACCTGATGCAGCTGATCGAAACTGCCGCAGACGGCTACGGTGACAAGATTGACATGGGCACAGCTACCAAGGTGTTCAACTTCATGCTGGAACGTCTGCGTGGTTACTATCAGGAGCGAGAGATTTCTGCTGCAGTACTGGACTCCGTGCTCTCCTGCCGCCCTACCCAGCCTCTGGATTTTGATCACCGTATCGCGGCCGTTACATCATTTGTTACTCGCGAGGCCTCCAGCAGCCTCAGTGCGGCCAACAAGCGTATCCATAATTTACTCAAAAAGAGTAATGAACCGCTACCAGATCGCGTTGATAGCAGCCTGTTCGAAGAGGATAGTGAAAGATCCCTTGCCAACGAGTTGGACTCAATCCGTCAGCAACTGGATGATGTACTCTCCAGAGATCAGTATGGTCAGGCACTGGAGTTGCTTTCTACCCTGAGAGAGCCGGTAGACCACTTCTTCGAGGCGGTCATGGTGATGAGTGACAACGATTCGGTACGCCATAACCGATTGGCTCTATTATCACAACTTCGCAACCAGTTCTTGCGAATTGCCGATATATCGCTGCTACATACCAGTTGATCAAAGATGAATCACGACTCCTACCAGACCATGCTGGACGCAGTCCAGGCCTTTCATGACAAGCACCAGTTCAGAGACAACGGTGGTGAAGAGATGACCTACCGCATGGCTCTGATGGCCGAGGAGCTGGGTGAAATCTCTGCCTGTGTCACCAAAGGCAAGGGGCGGGATGAGCTGGCCGAAGAGTGTGCAGATCTCTTCATCCTGCTGATCGGAACTGCCATTGCCGGTGAGTTCAACCTCAACCAGGCCTTTTGGGAAAAGATGGAGAAGATCAATCAACGCAAGTCGAGAATGGTCGATGGGCGTATTCGGGTATCGGAATTCAGGGGCATGGAGGAGGAGTAGCAGATGGAACTGGTGATACTGGATCGTGACGGGGTGATCAACGAGGACTCCGATGAGTACATCAAGTCACCGGAGGAGTGGGTGCCAATCGCTGGCAGTATTCAGGCTATTGCGCGCCTCAACCATGCCGGCTATCGGGTGGTGATCGCTACCAATCAGTCCGGGATCGGCCGCGGGCTGTTTGATATTGACACACTCGGCAGAATACATGAAAAGATGTGTCTCCATCTGGAGCAGGCAGGAGGGACGGTAGACTCCATCTTCTTCTGCCCACACGCCCCGGAGGAGGAGTGTGACTGCCGCAAACCGCTTCCCGGCCTCTTTATTGATATCGAACGTCGTCTGGGAAAGGAGCTGCGGGGGGTCTATGCGGTCGGTGACTCACTGCGTGATCTGCAGGCTGCGCAGGCAGTGGGGGCGACACCGGTGTTGGTCAAGACTGGCAAGGGGATGCGTACGCTCGAGAGCGATGATGAACTTGTTGGCCAGGTACTTCAGTTCGATGACCTCTACAGCTTTGTTGATGCCCTCCTCAGTGGTAGTCTTGCGACAGATGCCTGATTGCAGATGATCTACCTGCGCTCTCTGCTCTTCTTTGCCGGCATGGTAGTGAGTGCCCCACTGGTTACCTTTTGTGGGCTGCTGTTTGCCCCATTTCCCTTCACCACCCGCTATGCGGTGATCAGTCTGTGGGCCAAATTTGTGATCTGGTGGCTACGTATCACCTGTAAGCTCGATTACCGGGTTGAGGGGCTGGAGAATCTGCAATCAATCAACACCGCCATCCTCTTCTCCAAACACCAGTCGGCCTGGGAGACTCTCGCCTTTCAGGCGATCTTTCCACCACAGGTCTGGGTATTGAAACGCAGCCTGCTCTGGATCCCTTTTTTCGGCTGGGGTCTGGCATTGCTGAGGCCGATTGCAATCGACCGCAGTGCAGGTCGCAAGGCACTACAACAGGTTGTTGAGCAAGGGATCGATCGTCTGCGCAATGGTATCTGGGTGGTGATCTTTCCGGAAGGGACTCGCCTCGCCCCCGGTCAACAACGCAAATTTGCCGGGGGTGGCGCGCTGCTTGCGCATAAATCCGGGTACCCGGTTATCCCGGTCGCCCACAATGCAGGTAGCTTCTGGGCACGCCGTGGTCTGCTGAAGCGGCCCGGAACTATTGAGGTTCGTATCGGTAAAGCCATCGACTCCACTGATCGCAGCAGTAGCGAGATCAATAGTGAGGCTGAATCATGGATTAACCAGCAGATGGAGCAGATCGAAGGGGCCTCGATTCACTGAGCGTCATGCCTTGCAGGCATGAATCTGTACACAATTCTTGCCCCTGTTTTTGGCCTGATAGAGCTGATGATCCGCCTCTTTTAACAGGGTCTTGTTGAAGTCCGGGTCGGTCACTGCACTCGGGCTACAGCTTAACCCACCAATGCTGATGGTTACCCAGCCTCCGTTCCCGTTTTCGATCTGCATCGATTCAACCGCTTCCCGGATCTTCTCTGCGATCACCTCTACTCCTGCCTGCTCAGTATTGGGCAGAACCACAGTAAACTCCTCTCCCCCGTAGCGAGCCACAAAATCCCCCGGCCGCTGCAGTTGAGCAGCAATACACTGCGCTACCCTACGCAGGGTCTCGTCTCCGCGCAGGTGTCCGAAGTGGTCGTTGTACTGTTTAAACCAGTCCAGATCGATCATCAATACCCCAACCGCCGATGATTCACGCTGCGCCCGCTTGATCTCAATCGACAGCACCATATCCAGGTAGTGACGGTTATAGATTCTGGTCAGGCTATCGTGGGTTGCCTGATGCTCCATCAGTTTTGCATAGCTTCGCAACTGCTGGTGCTGTTTGTTGAGGTTCTGCTCGCGCTGCCACACCACGCTGAGGGTATGGGCCATCTGCTGCATCATCCCCTCCTCGAACGGCTTGGGTAACAGCAGTATGTTTTTTTCCAGCTTGCACTGCATCTCGTAGGCCGGATAGTCCGCATAGGCGCTGACGAAAACCACATAGACCGACTCATCCAGCTGACGTATCTGCTGCGCTGCCTCTATGCCATCCATTCCGGGAGGCATGCGTACATCCATGAAGATCACGCTATAGCGAATATGGTTCTCTTGCGCTCGCTTGACCTGCTCAATTGCCTCCTCTCCACTATGGGCAAAATCGACTGCAAACTCTGGATAGTGCGATTCCTGACTCTGAATATCAAAGTTCTGCAACAGAGAGTTGAGCTGTTTGCTGAGTTGATCCTGTCGACAAAGCACCTCACGATAGGCATCGATCACATCGTTGTCATCATCGACCACCAGGATATGGCGATTGCCCTGAGTTAGCTCCTCGGCACTCTCAGGTATTTCCGCAAGCTCGGCAGCCAGGGTTGGATTGTTGTCAGGTAGCTTCAAAGTCAGAATCGATCCAGTTTGCAAATGAATCTGGTGCCAAGTACCAACCTGACTCACAGAGTGCAACGATGTTTCTGAATTATCGACTCCCTAAGTAAAATCCTAAAGTACTTTTTTGTTACAAAACATTACAATAGTGTAGTGTGGTGTAGTTTTTACCATTTATTGCTGAAGGAAGCCCTGATGTTATACATCCAGGTTGGAGACCGCCAGCGCGTTCTGTTCGATAAACTCCCGTCTTGGTTCCACCTGCTCCCCCATCAATGTAGTGAAAATCTCATCTGCTGCAATGGCATCTTCGATACTAACCTGTAGCATGCGGCGGGTTTCAGGATTCATGGTGGTCTCCCAAAGCTGCTCGGGATTCATTTCACCCAAGCCTTTGTAGCGCTGAATCTGCTGTCCACGCTTCGCCTCTCGCATCAACCACGCTACCACTTCGGCAAAGTTGTTCACGGGTTGCTGCTTCTCTCCTCTGCGGATCTCTGCACCCGGCTCAATCAGCCCCTCCAGACTACCTCTCAATGACATCATCGCCTGGTAATCAGCCGAGCGGAAAAACTCTTCGCTGAATCGGTTAGGCTCAACCATTCCATGGGTTCGCACATTGATTCGTACTACACGCCCATAGCCTGCCTCTTCACTGATGGAACCGGTGAGCTGATCATTCTCTTTTCGTTCTCCATTGAGTTGATTCAGCAGTTGCTGTAGCCAGCTATCCGCTGCCTCATCTGACGTCTCTGCAAATACCAACGGCGGAGCCTGCAACAGACCTTCCAGCAGAGCTGAATCGTAACGTTTTGCCAATCGCATGAGGGTGCTCTGTACCTGCAGGTACTGTTTCGACAAGATCTCCAGTGCATTGCCATTGATGGCGGGTACCTCTTCCGATAGGTGGAGCTGTGCACCATGGATTGCACTCTGTAGCAGATAGTCCTCCAGCGCTGCATCATCTTTTACGTAGCGCTCCTGTTTCCCCTTCTTCACCTTGTATAGAGGGGGTTGGGCAATGTAGATATGTCCACGCTCTACCAGCTCCGTCATCTGACGATAGAAAAAGGTGAGCAGAAGGGTGCGAATATGGGCACCATCCACATCGGCATCGGTCATGATAATGATGCGGTGGTAGCGCAGTTTGTCGGGGTTATAGTCTTCCTTGCCTATGCCACAGCCCAACGCAGTAATCAGTGTACCCACCTCGGCAGAGGAGAGCATCTTGTCAAATCGTGCCTTTTCGACATTGAGAATCTTTCCCTTCAACGGAAGAATGGCCTGAGTCTTGCGATCGCGTCCCTGCTTGGCAGAGCCTCCTGCCGAGTCACCCTCGACCAGATAGAGTTCCGAGAGTGCCGGATCACGCTCCTGACAATCAGCCAGTTTTCCGGGTAACCCTGCTATATCCAGCACCCCTTTTCTGCGTGTCAACTCTCTTGCCTTGCGTGCGGCCTCTCGTGCCCGTGCAGCATCGACAATTTTTCCGGTAATGATCTTTGCTTCACTGGGATTCTCAATGAGAAAATCAGATATCACTTCATAACTAATTGATTCAACAATACTCTGAACTTCTGATGAGACAAGTTTGTCCTTTGTCTGAGATGAGAATTTCGGGTCAGGCACCTTGACCGAGATAACCGCCGTTAACCCTTCTCGACTATCATCTCCGGTCAGCGAGACCTTGGCCTTCTTACCACTCCCCTCCTGCTCTACATAGCGATTGATGGAGCGTGTCAGGGCACCACGGAATCCAGCCAGATGCGTACCTCCATCCTTTTGTGGAATGTTGTTGGTAAAGCAGAAGATATTCTCCTGATAGGAGTCATTCCACTGCAAGGCCGCCTCAACCCCCACCCCCTCTTTCTCTACCTGGTAATAGACCACCTTTTCGTGAATCGGGCTCTTCTTTCGGTTGAGATGGCTGACAAAGGCACTGATGCCACCCTCATATTCAAATACATCCTGTCGTGCCTCACCTCGCTCATCATTGAGTTCGATATGGACTCCGGAGTTGAGAAACGAGAGCTCACGCAGCCGTTTTGCCAGAATATCGTAATGAAATTCTGTTGTGGTGAAGATTTCACTGCTTGGCTTGAAGCGGATCTCGGTTCCTGAAAGCTCTGTCTCACCCACCTCCTGTAGTGGCTGATTGGGCTCTCCCAATGTATAACGCTGCTTATGTACCTTGCCACTGCGGTAGATGGTCAGTTGTAGATCTTCAGAGAGTGCATTGACAACCGACACACCCACACCATGCAGTCCACCGGAGACCTTATAGGAGTTGTCATCAAACTTTCCTCCGGCATGCAGCACGGTCATGATGACCTCAGCAGCAGATCTCCCCTCTTCGGGATGGATATCAACCGGTATTCCACGGCCATCATCACTGACACTGACTGAGTTGTCGGAGTGTATGGTCACCTTGATGGTATTGCAGTGACCTGCCAATGCCTCATCGATCGCATTGTCTACCACCTCGAAAACCATATGATGCAGCCCTGTACCATCATCGGTATCTCCAATGTACATACCGGGTCGCTTGCGAACCGCATCCAGACCTTTCAAGACCCGAATATTGGAGGCATCATACTGGTTTTCACTACTCATAGGGTTCATCCACTTTCCATAATCAATACAACGCTAAATAATATCATATTCAGTGATTTATCCCATCTTTTTATATCATTTCGATCTCGTTCCAGATAACTTTTTCACAGTTTCTTATACTTATACCCTTCTAATCCACATCTTATCAACACTCAAATTTTAGAGATCACTCCCTGTTCCACGTGGAACCTGGTTACTGACATTTGCTCAGAAAATTGTTTAAGAGGATCGGCAGAGGATGCAAACACCTGATATCCACTATCCAATAGATAGGTAAAAATAGCGAGACTGTTATCCTCATCAAGTTCTGAAAACAGATCATCAACAAGTACAACACTTCGCTTGTTTACTGTAACCGCTAGATGATTCAGCTGCGCAAGATAAAGCCCTATCGAAAGCAATTTGGCCTGACCACGCGATAGCCTCTGTTTTGCACTCTCTCCCTCTGTCTGTATCAAGAGATCTGCCTCTTGTGGGCCAACCACAGTATGACCAACCATAATTTCACGTTCACTACTCTGCGCCAGTGCATCAGAAAATGATAAAGACTGATTCCATCCAGGGCGGTATTTGAAGTTGATCTGCAGATGCTGCAGTAGCGAAATTTTATCCGTTAGATCCTCAATATAACACTGCCGTAATGAGTCGACATATTCATTGCGATATTGAGTAATCAGATTCCCTGTATCTATCAATATTTGGTTCCAATAATCGATTTGTCCGCGCTGTGATGACGTACCTCTCAACAATGCATTACGCTGTCGAATTGTTTTTCGATAGCGATGATAAAGAGGAAGATAATCAGGTTTCACGTGGAACAATCCCCAATCAAGGAAGGCTCTGCGCTGTTTTGGAGTACCTGTAATGAGATCGATCGACTCCGGTGTAATCACCTGTAAAGGTAAAAGCTCGGCAAATTGCGAAAGCTTCTGAACAGATACCTGATCTATATGGAGGCGTTGATTCTGACGGCCTCGCTCCATGCCAACGGAGACGATCCGACCAGAGGGTAATGTGATTTGAGCATGTACTGTAAGGGATTGTTGGCCTGACTGTATGACAGGATGTATCGAGCGGGTACGAAAAGAACGCCCAGTACCAAGTAGAGAAATGGATTCAAGCAGTGAACTTTTTCCGCTTCCATTGATTCCAGTAATCAAATTAAAGCCGTTTGAAGGCTTTATCTGAATACTGGAAAGATTGCGACAATGATTGACTCTGAGTGTAGAGATTGACAAGATCTAAATGGAATCAATAACTTGATTATAGTCGCATCGGCATAACTACAAACTTGTACTCTTCCTGATCCGTTTCTGTATGAATAAGAGTACTACTGTTTTCATCGGTAAAACGGAGGGTGACCTCATCTTCATCGATTGCAGAGATGGCATCCATCATGTAGGAAGAGTTGAATCCGATCTCCATTGGTTCTCCAATATAGTTAACCTGAAGTTGCTCCTCAGCCTCCTCTTGATCAGGATTATTGGCATGTATAGTAGTTGAACTGGATTCCATCGCCATGCGAATACCACGATATTTTTCATTGGAGAGAATCGATACACGAGTAACCGCACTACGGAAACTCTCTTTATTGGTGATGAGTGAGCGATCGCCCTCTTTTGGAATAACACGATCGTAGTCAGGGTAGCGACCATCAATCAATTTTGTGGTCATGGTCAATTCACCTACAGACACACGAAGATGGTTTGAACCTATGGATATTGATACTGAATCGTCCGTATCATCCAGCAGGCGCGAAAGCTCTAGAACGGCCTTGCGTGGAATAATTACCTGAATTTTTTCATCGCTGTAGGATTGATTCAAGCTGTGGCGAGCATAAGAGAGACGATGACCGTCTGTCGCTACAAAGCGAATTTGGTTGTCTTCCAGTTCAAGCAGAAGTCCATTGAGATAGTAGCGGACATCCTGTAGTGCCATGGAAAATTGAGTTTTATTCAATAAGCGCTTCAAGGTAGATTTAGATAACTCATTGATTGCGCAAACCTCATTGATTTCATCAACCCGTGGAAAGTCATCAGCAGGTAGTGTAGATAGCGTGAAACGACTGCGATTAGAGCGGACGACCGCTCGATTTTCCTGAACAACCAGATCAATCCTGGAGTCCTCGGTGGATGCTCTGCAAAGATCAAAAAACTTCCTCGCAGGGATGGTTGTGGTACCAGCCACGCACCCCTCATCAAGGGATAGCGTCATTCTGATCTCAACCTCCAGATCCGTACCGATCAAGGTCAGGGTGTCCTGGTCAGATACATCGACCAGAATATGGGAGAGGACTGGGAGAGTTTGACGCTTCTCGACCGCGCCGCTGATGGATTGCAGTGGGTGTAACAGTCTCTCTCTTTCTATGGAAAATTGCATCTACAGGTGCCCTCGGTAGCGGTAATAATAAAGATATATATTATATATAGTTGTAATAGTTGGTTATTGATTATGATGTGTATAAGTGTAATTTACTATTTATTATCAGTTAGTTAATTGTGTAATTATGGATAAAATAGTACAGTTCGGAAACTGTGGTCAGATTGTGGATAAAAATGAGTTAACCATTCAATTCCTGATTTTACCGTACTTATACACAACAAATTCGCACCCTTTTTATATCAGTAATGGTTTATGTGCTTAATCTTCGTTGTAAATTTTTATAGTCATCATTTACACGAGAGTCTTCTTCCCTCAACTGTTTGATTTTTTTACAGGCATGAATCACGGTAGTATGATCACGCCCACCAAATGCCTTTCCAATTTCAGGTAGACTCTTCTCGGTTAACTCCTTGGCCAGTGACATTGCTATCTGTCTGGGGCGAGCAATGGAACGTGAACGACTTTTGGAGAGGAGATCCGAGAGCGGCACATTGTAGTAATCTGAAATCGTCTTCTGGATATTGCCAATCGAGATCAGACGGTCATGAACAGCAATGAGGTCACGTAGTGCAGTGCGTGTGGTTTCCAGGGTAATCGGTTCACCGGTTAACTGAGTATTGGCATGGAGGTTATTGAGTGCACCCTCCAGCTCACGGACATTGGATTTAACCAGTTTGGCAATTTCGAAAGCTACCTCCTGAGGGAGGTTGAGATCCAGTTGCTCCGCCTTCTTGATCAGAATGGCAACCCGGGTCTCGAATTCAGGGGGTTCTACAGCAACCGTCAGGCCGGCACCAAAACGGGACTTAAGCCGATCTTCCAGATTTTCAATCTCCTTTGGATACTGGTCACTGGTGAGTACGATCTGCTTGTTTCCTTCCAATAATTCGTTGTAAGTATTGAAAAATTCTTCTTGAGAAGAGGTTTTTCCTGCAAAAAATTGAATATCATCGATAAGCAGTACATCGAGACTGTGAAAGTACTGTTTGAATTGGTTAATGGTGTGGTGACGCAGGGCACTTACCATATCCGTGACAAAATTCTGTGAACGAATATAGAGAATACGGCTGTTCGGGTTCTGTTTGAGAAGCTGGTTACCGATGGCATGCATCAGATGAGTTTTTCCGAGCCCGGTAGATCCGTGAATGAATAGTGGGTTGTATCCCCCACCAGGACGTTCTGCAACCTGTCTGGAGGCAGCATGGGCAAGCTGAGTGGTTTTACCTTCGACAAAGCTGTCAAAAGTGAAAAAAGGGTTGAGTGCATTCTCGAAATGTTGAGGCTTCTGGATGGATGCTTGAGTGGCCGGAACTTGTGGTTCAGACTGGTTCACACCAACGTGTAGTGTAACCGAGTGAATACCACGCTCGGCATCGAGTATAGTACGTTGAATCCTGCTGTAATAATGATCCTGAATGTGGTCCAGAACAAAGGGATTGGGTGCAAACAACTGCAATACCCCCTTGTCTTCATGAGCGTAGAGTGGATTGATCCAGGCATTGAAGTCCTGATCCGAAAGTTCCAGACTGAGAATTTTTCGGCAGTGGTTCCAGACCGTACTCAAGGATAGTTCTCCGCTAAATGGTGATATGGTGTGAATGATTTTACAAGATGGTTGGTAGCGTCAGATTGCAGGGTGGTTGCTGACAGTAAGAGATAACAAAGAACCACCATGGTCTGACACCTCCCCCTTTGTTTCGCAGCATTGTAGCGAGATGATATTGAGTTATCCACAATTGATTGATGATTTGGCATCAAAAAAAGGGGTAAAGAGGGTGTTTTATAGTTGATTTGTACTAGCAATGCCAGTAAAGTACGCGGTTCCCTGAAGGGCGCGTCTCTCGACGAGAGAGCAGCGCTGCGCAAAGATTCTGAGAATTAAGGTAGATAGATATGAAGCGTACATTTCAACCCAGCGTATTGAAGCGTAAGAGAACCCACGGATTCCGTGCAAGAATGAAGACAAAATCAGGACGCAAGATTCTCAATGCGCGTAGAGCGAAGGGGCGTGCCCGTCTCTCTGCCTGATTTCAATATCATCCTGTAGATGATAAGTAGAGAAGGAGGTGCATCAAGCACCTCTTTTTTATTGTGGCAAAGTTATTATCATTTGATAAGTCATCGCGCCTGTTACTGCCCGCAGAGTTCACCAGAGTATTTCAGAATGGTTGTTGCAAGGCAGGGGATGGGGCCTTTCTGATTCTGGCAAGCGAAAACCAGAACCCTGCTGCCCGCCTTGGGTTGGCGATTGCAAAGAAGCAGCTGCGCCGTGCGGTAGATCGTAACCGGGTAAAGCGCCTTGCCAGAGAGTCTTTTCGTTGCAAACAGCCACAACTTGCTGGAAAGGATCTGATCGTGCTCTGCCGCAAGGGCGCAGCCGGGCTGGATAAAGTACAAATACGCCGCAAACTGGATCGGCTTTTCGATAAAATAGCCGGCTTTGACCACCGTTAAGCATCAATACCACCATGGATACACAAAGACTGATCCTCGTTATTGCACTCTCTTTTATTACCCTGCTGTTATGGGATGCCTGGCAGCTGGATCATGGTGCCGGACAGCCCGTCACCCAGAGTGAATCACTGGGCTTGCAAGAGGCGATGAATGCCACGCAGACCCCAGCGGTGCCCAATTCGGTCTCCTCTACTGGCAATGGCATCCCCAATATTGCGGTTCCGGAAGCGGAGCAGCAGAGGCAGATTGAAGCAGTAGCCAGCGTGGATGAGAACCTGCAGGGGGAGAAGATCCATGTGGAAACGGACCTGTTGCAGGTGACCCTGAGTACCCGAGGGGGGGAGTTGCGTCAGGTTGATCTGTTGCAACATGGCAAGGATCACGACAATAGAGAGATTCCATTTCGATTGATGAGTGACCAGGGACGCCACTATTTTGTTACCCAAAGTGGTATCAAGGGGGCACAAGGGAGTGAGAGCAATCTCTATCCAGATCACCTGGCGATCTATCGTACCTTGCAGAATCGTTACATTCTTGGCTCCGGGGAGAATGAGCTGAGAATCCCGATGGTGTGGAGTGATCCACAGGGGCAGATCAAGGTAACCAAGACCTATGTGTTCAAACGAGACAGTTATGTTGTCGGAGTTGAATATCGGGTGGAGAATGGCAGTGAACAGCCCTGGAAAGGGGGTGCCTACGCACAGCTGGTGAGAAATGGAGAGGCACCGGAATCGGAAAACGCCTTTATCTACACCTTTACCGGTGGTGTTGCCTATACCCAGGAGGAGCTCTACCAGAAGATCGAATTTGACGAGATGGTGAGTGCGCCGATGACCCGCTCAACCGAAACTGGATGGGTAGCGATGATTCAGCACTACTTCCTCGGTGCCGTGGTGCCGAAGAGTGGTCAGAAGCCTACCCTCTATAGCTACCAACCCTCACAGGGGCTGTATGCCATTGGTACCATCCTGCCGGCCGTGACCGTGGCAGCAGGTGGAGAGGGGGCGTTGGGTATCGAGCTCTATGTAGGCCCGAAGGACCAGGATCGGATGGAGGCACTGGCTCCCGGATTGGAGCTGACGGTTGATTATGGCTGGCTCACCTTTCTGGCACAGCCACTGTTCTGGATCCTAAACCAGATTCAGGATCTGGTCGGCAACTGGGGCTTTTCCATCATCCTCCTTACCCTGCTGATCAAGCTGGTGTTCTACAAGCTTTCCGAGACCAGCTACCGTTCGATGGCCAATATGCGCAAATTGACGCCCCGTCTGACTGCACTGAAAGAGCGTTACGGTGATGATCGTCAGAAGATGAACGAGGCGATGATGCGTATCTATCGTGAAGAGAAGGTCAACCCGATGGGGGGCTGTCTACCCATTCTGGTTCAGATCCCGGTCTTTATTGCCCTCTACTGGGTATTGCTGGAGAGCGTGGAGATTCGGCAGGCACCCTTTATTCTCTGGATTGATGATCTCTCGGCGATGGATCCGTACTATATTCTGCCTCTATTGATGGGTGCGTCGATGCTGGTACAGCAGAGGCTCAATCCGGCACCACTGGATCCGATCCAGCAGAAGGTGATGATGATTCTGCCGATCATCTTTACAGTCTTCTTCGCCTTCTTCCCGGCGGGTCTGGTGCTCTACTGGGTGGTTAACAACATCATCTCCATCACTCAGCAGTACTATATTACCCGGCGGATTGAAGCCACTTCATAGCTTCCAACCAGTCTGTGGTGTGGTTGCGTGACCCCCTCTACAACAGATGAGACCATCTGCGCCCAGGCTACCGCCAATGGTCGGGGTGGGGTGGCCATTCTGCGGATTTCCGGAGTAGATACGATAGCCATTGCCGAGGCGATACTGGGCAAGATTCCGCCTCCCCGTGTGGCCGAACTGCTGGAGTTTACCGATCAACAAGGGGAGCTGATCGACAAGGGGTTGGCCATCTTCTTCCCCAATCCAAACTCCTTTACCGGCGAAGATGTGCTGGAGCTGCAGGCTCATGGAGGTCCTGTGGTGATGGATCGACTGATGCGGCAAGTATTGGCGTTGGGAGCACGGGCAGCCCGACCGGGTGAGTTCTCCGAGCGTGCCTTTCTCAATGGCAAGATGGATCTGGTACAGGCAGAGGCCATTGCCGACCTGATCGACTCCGCTTCAGAGCAGGCGGCCCGCTCTGCTCTGCGTTCGATGCAAGGGGTATTCTCCCGTGAGGTTCATGCACTGGTTGAGCAGGTTACCGAATTGCGCGTCTATGTGGAGTCTGCAATGGATTTTCCGGAGGAGGAGATCGATTTTCTGGCTGAGGGCGATGTAAGTAGCCGTCTGCAGCAGATCATTCAGCAGCTGCAGCAGGTGGTGAACCATGCACAGGAGGGGGTAATCCTGCAGGAGGGGATGAAGCTGGTGATTGCCGGGCGCCCCAATGCTGGTAAATCCAGTCTGCTCAATGCGCTGTCAGGGCGAGAGTCGGCCATTGTCACCGATATTCCCGGGACAACTCGGGATCTGCTGAAGGAACAGATTGAGATTGATGGATTGCCCATCCACATTATTGACACGGCAGGGCTGCGTGAGAGTGAGGACCAGGTGGAGCAGGAGGGGATTCGGCGGGCCTGGTGCGAGATTGAGCAGGCAGACCATGTGTTGCTACTGGTGGATGATCAGTTTGGTATGAGTCAGGAAGATCACGATACCCTGCAACAGATGGGTAAAGTGGAGGTGACCATTGTCCATACCAAGGTCGATCTCAGTGGTGGAGTGGCTGGAGTCAGAGAGGATGGGGTGGCACTCTCCGCAAAGAGTGGTGCCGGCATGGAGGCACTTCGAACTCTGCTGAAACAGGCAGCAGGTTATCAGAGTAGTGGCGAGGGCACCTATCTTGCGCGCCGACGCCACCTGCAGGCGTTGCAACAGGCGGCGGATTCACTACAGCGAGGGGAGCGTCAGTTGACAGGATTTGTGGCGGGAGAGCTGCTGGCAGAGGAGTTGCGGCAGGCTCAGGAGTCGCTGGCGGAAATTACCGGCGAGTTTACCAGCGATGATCTGTTGGGGAGGATCTTCTCCTCATTTTGTATCGGTAAATAGACTCTCTATGATTTTTTTCCAGCTGGTGTGCCAGCGGCAGATATCATCCAGTGCCTTTGGTTTGGAGATAATGTAGCCCTGCAACAGCATTGGAATGGGCAGTGCGTTGAGGTAATTCAGATCCTTTTCATTATCAATTCCCTCTGCCACCACCGATACATCAAGCTCCTCGAAAATGCTCATCAGGGATTGAGTAACCACCTGCGACATATGGTCGGTAGAGATACCATACACCATGCTGCGATCAAGCTTAATCTCACTGAAGGGGAGGCTTTTCAGCTGTTGGATATTGGTAAAACCGGTACCAAAGTCATCCAGTGAGAGTTCAAACCCTTTAATTCGCAAGCGTCCGAGTGTCTCCAGCTGTACCGGATTCTCCACTGCAACACTTTCGGTAATCTCCAGCATCAGCTGGTTAGGAAAGATATTGTGTCGGGTCAGTATGTCCATCATCACCTCCGGGAGCTGAGGGTTGTTCAGCGAGGTGGGAGAGATATTGATGGCGATATGACATTCGGGGCCAAACTCTTGATTGATTCTCGGCAGTTCGCTCAATGCCTGATTGATCAGGTTGAAGGTCAGATTCTCGATCAGATCCAGCCTCTCTGCTGCCGGGATGAACTGGGCCGGGGTGATCGCATCCATCTGATAGGGTGATTTGATTCTTGCCAGCACCTCCAGGGACTTGACCTTGCCATCCACACTCGAGATCTTTGGCTGGTAGTAGGGGATCAGTTGGTTGCGAGAGAGGGCGCTGTTGATCTCCATCTCGTTGAGCTGAGAGAACTGATCCTGATAGATCGAGCGCATGGTCTTCATCTTTTGCAGAATTGCCTGAACTTTCTCTTCGCTGATTGGTTTGTTGATGGCACCCAGCAGGCGAATCCGCATCGAGGTGGTGACCAACTCTGCCAACTGAATCACCTTGTTGAACGAAGCCGCTACGCGGCAGGTCACCCCCTATCCCCCATCACGGTAA
>CAYFNH010000016.1:0-32347 GCA_964344435.1 uncultured Piscirickettsiaceae bacterium
GACTTCGATTGCTTAGAAAAAGATTGGTGTGTGTGGCGGTCATGAAAGTTTGCCTTAAATAGTTGGAGTATACTTATTGTATATACTGTCTTGGGTGTGTCAAATGGATATTCAGTAGTGGAGTCTGCTCTGGGTCTGGTGCCCGTACTGGTAGCATCTCAAATCGAGCATATCTGAAGGTCTGGTGTGAGCCTTGAGCAACCAGAACCCAATTTTTCAGAAATGCTCGGACTGTAGAAAAACAACCTCATCTTCAGGATACCTCTGAAACCCAGGGGGGTCTTCAGGTGTGGTCGACATCGTTCAGAGAAAGCAGGCAGTTTTTTGAGAGCAAAGAAAAAGGCCGGTCCATGATGATTGGATCGGCCTTTTCAGGTTATTTGCAGAGTCAGCGCTTACATCGCACGGATGGCGTTGTTCATGCGGCTCTTGTGGCGTGCTGCCTTGTTGCGGTGGATCAGGCCGTTCTTGGCGCCAATATCCAGTGCAGAAGTAGCCGCCTTGTAGGCTGCCTCGGCCTCTTCACGGTTGCCGGATTCGATTGCAGTCAGAGCCTTCTTCAGGCTGGTGCGCATCATGGAACGGCGGCCCTGATTGTGAGCGCGTCTCTTGTCAGCCTGACGGGCACGTTTGCGAGCTTGTGGTGAATTTGCCAAGGTTCTCTCCTGAGAAAAGTATTCGGTAATAAAACAGTAACGAGATCTTCATCTCTAAAAAATGAGCCGCGTATTTTCTTCTTTTTCTAACGGGGTGTCAATTGTTATGATGCGATTTTTATCATAAATCCCCCCTTCCTCCTCCGAGCCAAATTTGAGTCATAAATTACTGAAGTCGACGCTGGTCGTCAGTCTGATGACCTCACTCTCCCGTGTGCTGGGGTTGGTGCGGGATATTGTCTTTGCGCGCTATTTTGGTGCTGGAGAGATGATGGATGCCTTTGTGGTGGCCTTCAAGATCCCCAATTTTCTGCGCAGACTGTTTGCCGAAGGAGCCTTCTCTCAGGCCTTTGTCCCGGTGTTGTCGGAGCGGCGGGCCAATGGCAGCGAGCAAGAGGTGCGCCAGCTGACCGATGCGGTGGCCGGTACCCTGGGCGGTGTGCTACTGCTGGTGACCGTGATTGGCGTAATCGCGGCACCGCTCTTTATCATGCTTTTTGCCCCCGGTTTTGTGGGTGGGAGCGATCGCTTCGAGTTGGCCAGTGGGATGTTGCGCATCACCTTTCCCTACCTGTTGCTGATTTCGTTGACCGCATTTGCGGGCGGTATTCTCAACACCTACAGCCGTTTTGCGGTTCCGGCGATCACTCCGGTCTTCCTCAATCTCTCGCTGATCGCTGCGGCCATCTGGCTCTCCCCGTTGATGGAGGTGCCGGTCACCGCGCTGGCGTGGGGGGTGTTGATTGGTGGGGTGGTGCAGTTGCTGTTCCAGATTCCTGCACTGCTGAAGTTGGGCATCGTGCCGCGCCCCCGTTTCTGCTGGCATGATTCCGGAGTGCGCAGGATCATCAAGCTGATGATTCCGACCCTGTTTGGTGCCTCGGTGGCGCAGATCAATCTGTTGCTCGATTTGGTGATCGCCTCGATGATTACCGCCGGCAGTATGTCGTGGCTCTACTACTCTGACCGCCTGATGGAATTTCCACTCGGGGTGTTCGGGATTGCCCTCTCCACGGTCATTCTGCCCAAGCTCTCCGGCCATTTTGCGCAGGCCGACCAGGATGCCTTCAATCGCACCATGGATTGGGCGCTGCGGCTGGTTTTCATGATTGCACTGCCGGCCGCAGCCGGCCTGTTTCTGTTGGCGGAACCGTTGCTCTCGCTACTGTTCCAGCGCGGAGAATTTGGTGCTCAGGATGTGGAGATGGCAGCGATAAGCCTGATGGCCTACTCGTTGGGGCTGGTGGGCTTTATTCTGGTCAAGGTGTTGATCAATGGTTACTTCTCGCGTCAGGATACTCGCACTCCGGTCCGATATGGCATTGTAGCGATGGTCGCCAATATGGCGCTCAATGTGGTGTTGGTTGGGTGGATGGTGTTGGAGGCGTATGCCGCCCCTCATGCCGGGTTGGCGTTGGCCACGGCAGGTTCATCCCTGTTGAATGCATGGCTGCTCTATAGCGGGCTGCGCCAGCGTGCAGTTTATCAACCACTGCAGGGGTGGGGGCGTCATGCACTGCAGCTGGGGGTGGCACTGTTGGCGATGTCGCTCTTTCTTTACTGGAGCAGAGGCCTGTTTGAGGGATGGCTGGAGCATTGGCTCTGGTATCGGATTGGGTTGTTGAGTGGAGTGATTGTGGCTGCCGTAGTGATTTATTTCTCGACGCTGTTGTTGTTGGGAATGCGCCCGCAGGAGTGGCGACAGAATGCGGTAAAATAGAGCAATGGAACTGATTAGAGGATTACACAATCTGCGTGTGCACCACCATGGGTGTGTTGCATCCATCGGCAACTTCGACGGAGTTCATTTGGGGCACCAGCATGTATTGGGTGAGCTGTCGGACAAGGCCGATGAGCTGAAGCTGCCTGCGGTGGTGATCACCTTTGAGTCGCAGCCACAGGAGTTTTTTGCCCCGGAGCATTGCCCGGGTCGTCTCACCCGCTTTCGGGAGAAGATCAAGGCGTTGCGTCGGCTGGCGGTGGACCGGGTCTTTACGCTCCACTTCAACCAGAAGTTGGCAATGATGGAGGCGGAAGATTTTATTCAGCAGATCCTGGTCGATGGCTTGGGTATCCGTTATCTGGTCGTGGGGGATGACTTCCGTTTTGGCAAGAAGCGGCGTGGAAACTTCGGCATGCTGCAACAGGCAGGGGTGGAGCACGGTTTTCAGGTGGTCAATATGCACACCTTCCAGATTGCCGGAGAACGGGTCAGTAGTACCCGTATCCGTCAGGCGCTGAAGGCGGGGGATCTCGATCAGGCTGAAATGTTGTTGGGTCGCCCCTACCGCATGTGTGGTCGGGTGGCGCATGGGCACAAGCGGGGGCGTCAGATTGGGTTCCCCACCGCCAATATTCATCTGCACCGCAAGGTCTCTCCGATTGATGGGGTGTTTGCGGTGGAGATGTTCGGGGTCGAGGGGGAGCCGGTCTCCGGGGTGGCCAATGTCGGTACCCGTCCCACCGTAAATGGCACCCGTACCATCCTCGAGGTGCATCTGTTCGACTTCGAGGGGGATCTCTACGGGCATCACGTCTCGGTAGACTTTCTCAAGAAGATTCGTAATGAGCAGAAGTTTGACTCCTTCGAGCAGTTGAAGGGGCAGATTCTGCAGGATGCCGCACAGGCACGAGACTATTTCAAACGGCGTTATCAGCGGTAGGAAGATCCATTTGCTGCTACCATAGCGCGCTTTATTTTCCTTTTTCTGCAATACGGATTGAACGCAGTGGCCGATAACTACAAAGAGACCCTCAACCTTCCCAAGACTCGCTTCCCGATGAAGGCAAATCTGGCCAATCGGGAACCCAATTTTCTGAAAAACTGGGAGCAGATCGACCTCTACCGCAAGATGCGTGAACAGGGGGCAGACAGGCCGAAGTTCATCCTCCATGATGGTCCTCCCTATGCCAACGGTGATATCCATATCGGTCATGCGGTCAACAAGATTCTCAAGGATATGATTCTGAAATCACGCTCGCAGATGGGGTTTGATACCCCCTATGTGCCCGGCTGGGATTGTCATGGTCTGCCGATTGAACTCAATGTAGAGAAGAAGTGGGGCAAGCCGGGGCGCAAGCTGGATGCCAAGGCGTTTCGCCAGAAGGCGCGTGAGTATGCGGCACGCCAGGTGGAGGGGCAGAAGCAGGACTTCAAGCGCCTGGGGGTACTGGGGGATTGGGAGAACCCCTATCTCACCATGGATCACAAGATCGAGGCCGACATCATCCGTGCATTGGGCAGGATTGTCGAGAATGGCCACCTGCACAAGGGGGAGAAGCCGGTTCACTGGTGTACCGACTGTGGCTCGGCGCTGGCCGAGGCGGAGGTGGAGTATGAGGACAAGACCTCGCCAGCGATTGATGTGCGTTTCCAGGTTGTAGACGAGGCGGACTTTATAGGCCGGTGTGTGCCAGAGGCTGGGGGCCATGGCACCATTTCGATGGTGATCTGGACCACTACACCATGGACACTGCCGGCCAACCAGGCGGTGGCACTGCACCCAGATTTCGAGTATCTGCTCCTGCAGGTCGGGGAGGAGAGGCTGCTGCTGGCTGAAGCCCTGTATGCGGGGGTGATCCAGCGTGGAGCATTGGCAGAGCCAACCATTCTGGGGCGTTGTAGTGGTGCAGCACTGGAAGGGGTGCAACTTAACCACCCCTTTTACGACCGACAGGTACCGGTCATTCTCGGGGATCATGTGACCCTTGAAGCGGGTACTGGCGCGGTGCATACCGCCCCCGGTCATGGTCAGGAGGACTATGTAGTCGGTATGCAGTATGACCTGCCGGTGCACAATCCGGTCGGCCCCAATGGCTGCTTCCTTGATGACACCGAGCTGTTCGCTGGGGAGCATGTGTTCAAGGCCAATGACCATGTGCTGGAGGTGTTGACACAAAGGGGAGCCCTGCTTTGTGTGGAGAAGATCCGCCACAGCTACCCGCACTGCTGGCGTCACAAGACCCCGATCATCTTCCGCGCTACGCCACAGTGGTTCATCAGCATGGATCAGGCCAATCTCAGAAAAGATGCCATGGAGTCCATCCGACAGGTACGCTGGATGCCGGATTGGGGGCAGGCCCGTATTGAGGGGATGGTGGAGAAGCGTCCTGACTGGTGTATTTCCCGTCAGCGTACCTGGGGGGTACCGATTGCACTGTTTATCGACAAGCAGAGTGGCGATCCACACCCAGACAGTGTAGCGCTGATCGAGCAGGTGGCGCAGCGGGTAGAGCAGCAGGGGATCGATGGCTGGTTCAGTCTGCAGCCCGAAGAGCTGCTGGGAGAGGAGGCCGATAAATACCAGAAGGTGATGGATACCCTCGACGTCTGGTTCGACTCCGGGGTAACCCACCATGCGGTGCTGGACAATCGTGACGAGCTGTCACGTCCGGCGGATCTCTATCTTGAGGGTTCCGATCAGCATCGTGGCTGGTTTCAGTCCTCGCTGCTCACCTCGGTAGCGATGGAGGGGGAGGCCCCCTACAAGGCGGTGCTGACCCACGGTTTTACCGTCGACAAGAACGGCAAGAAGATGTCCAAATCGCTCGGCAATGTGATTGCCCCACAGAAGGTGATTCAGGAGCTGGGTGCCGATATCATCCGCCTCTGGGTTGCCTCGACCGACTACCGTGGCGAGATGACGGTGTCGGAAGAGATTCTGAAACGGATGGCCGACGCCTATCGTCGTATTCGCAATACCGCTCGTTTTCTCTTGTCCAACCTGAATGGGTTTGATCCGGCAACCGATGCGTTGCAGCCGGAAGAGATGCTTTCACTGGATCGCTGGGCAGTGGATCATGCCGCGCAGCTGCAGGAGGAGATCGTGGCGGCCTATGAGGCCTACAACTTCCATCAGGTGTTCCAGAAAATCCACAACTTCTGTTCGGTGGAGATGGGAGGGTTCTATCTTGATATCGTGAAGGATCGCCAATATACCACCCAAGCCGAGAGCCGGGCACGCCGATCTACTCAGACCGCGATGTACCACATCGTCGAGGCAATGGTGCGCTGGCTGGCGCCAATCACCAGCTTTACCGCCGATGAGATCTGGAGCTTTCTGCCTGGTGAGCGCAGTGAGAGTGTCTTCCTCGAAACCTTCTACAGCGGCTTGTTTCGTATGGATGCGGAAGACCGTTTCAGTGTCGAGGACTGGGATCGCATTGTCGAGGTGCGTACCGAGGTGGCCAAACCGCTGGAGGCGCTGCGTGGTAACAAGGTTATTGGTTCGGGGCTGGATGCAGAGGTTGATCTCTATTGTGATGATGCCCTGCTGGCGTTGCTGGAGAAGCTGGAGGATGAGCTCCGTTTTGTGCTGATCACCTCCTATGCCCGTATCCATCCGCTGACCGAGGCGACGGAGGAGGCAACCGATACGGAACTGACGGGACTGAAGGTGGTGGTTGCCGCCTCTGAACATGGCAAGTGTGTCCGCTGCTGGCACCACCGTGAGGATGTTGGCAGCAGCTCGGAACATCCCGAGCTGTGTGGTCGCTGTGTCGAGAATGTTACCGCGGACCGCGGTGAAGAGCGCCACTATGCCTGAGCTGGTGGGTAGTGGTTGGTGGACGGTGAGTAGTGGACGGTGGTTTGTGTAATGACCATGGATCAGCAATCACCAACCACTGCTCATACAAGCTCTGCGGGCTTGAAATGGTTGCGTCTCTCCGCGCTGGTGCTGTTTCTTGATCAGGGAAGCAAGATTCTGGCGGAGTACTATCTGCAGCTCTATCAGCGGGTTGAGGTGTTGCCCTTCATGAATCTCACGCTGATGCAGAACCACGGAGCGGCCTTCAGTTTTCTGGCCGATGCGGGAGGTTGGCAGCGCTGGTTCTTTATTGTGCTTACTCTGGTGGTCATGGTGCTGTTGCTGCGCTGGTTGCGTGCCCTGCAGCCGCAGGAGCAGGGAGTAGCGGTTGCGATCGCACTGATCATTGGCGGGGCGATGGGTAACCTGATCGACCGGGTACAGTATGGGTATGTGATCGACTTCCTCGACTTCCACGCGCTGGGATGGCACTGGCCAGCGTTCAATGTCGCCGATAGTGCCATCACAGTTGGTGCGGTAATTCTGGTCTGGGATGCCCTTTTTGGAGCCCCGGATGAGCAGAATGCGGTATGATCGACATAACTTTATAGAGACTATCGACCGAGAATATCATGAGCGATGCTACCCTCTCCAAACGAATTGACGACTACCGCCTGCAGCTGGGAGGGAAGGAGTACGTTCCATTGATGCTGGGAGGGATGGGGGTCGATATCTCCACCCGTGAGCTGGCACTGGTGTTTGCCGAACAGGGCGGTATCGGCCATCTCTCTGATGCGATGGTGCCCACGGTAATTGATAAGCAGTTCAAGACCCGCTATGTCGGTGATCGGCTGAAAAAGTACAAGGCCAATGTCGGCAACGATGACAAGTCGGTTGCCCAGTTTGATCTCGGTGAGCTGCGCGAGGCGCAGACCCGCCATGTGGATGAGGCGATGTCGGCCAAGCGCGGAGAGGGGGGCGTCTTCATCAACTGCATGGAGAAGCTCACCATGAACAATGCCAAGGAGACGCTGCGTGTACGTCTCAATGCTGCGCTGGATGCCGGAATTGATGGTATCACCCTGAGTGCAGGGCTACATCTCGGTTCATTGGACCTGATCAAGGACAACCCCCGTTTCCGTGAGGCACCGATCGGTATCATCGTCTCCTCGGTGCGTGCGCTGAAGCTGTTCCTCAAGCGTGCCTCCAGGCTTAAGCGTCTGCCCGATTTTGTGGTGGTCGAGGGGCCACTGGCCGGTGGGCATCTCGGTTTTGGTCTCGATTGGGCTCAATATGATCTGGCTACGATCACTCAAGAGGTAATCCAGTTTCTGCGTGAGTCAGATCTTGAGATTCCGGTCATCCCGGCGGGTGGCATCTTTACGGGTACCGATGGGGTCGAGTACCTGGAGTCTGGCTCCTCCGCAATTCAGGTCTCCACCCGCTTCACGATTGCCGAGGAGTGTGGTCTCACCGACGTCGCCAAGCAGGCCTACTTTGCGGCGCAGGAGGAGGATATTGAGGTCAACACTCTCTCTCCAACCGGCTATCCGATGCGGATGCTCAAGAGCAGTCCCGCAATTGGCTCGGGTATTCGGCCCAACTGTGAATCTTACGGCTATGTGCTCGACAACAAGGGAGCATGCAGCTATATCGATGCCTACAACGAGACCGTGGCGGCCCACCCGGATGAGAAGAAGGTCTCGGTCGAGGAGAAAATCTGCCTCTGTACCCACATGCGCAAGTACAAGGTGTGGACCTGCGGTCACTACACCTATCGCTTGAAAGATACCGTGAAGCAGAATGGTGACGGCAGCTACCAGCAGCCCTCCTGTGAACATGTCTTCAAGGATTACCAGTTCAGTACCCATAACGAGATCAAGACGCCTGAGTAGTTGCGAGATGCATGGGGTATACTCGATTTTATGAATGCAGTCACATTTGATACTCACGATTTTATCAAGGAGCTGGAGTCATCAGGTTTTACCGAGGCACAGGCCGAGGCACTGGTTCGTGCACAGAAACGTGCAAATGAGGCCAATCTTGATGCTCTGGTAACAAAGCTGGATCTGGAACGTGAGCTTGCTCCTGTTAAATCAGATCTGATTCTGGTTAAATGGATGCTTGTACTGGTTATTGTGGTTACAGTGGTTCCTGCATTGAAAACATTATTTTCTTGATGTTGTTAAAGTGCCCTGTTTTTGAAGATAGCTGTATCTTATACGCTTGATAAGCAGTGCCCAGCGGCCGAGGTGTTGGCGCAGCGACTGCAGCTACCTCTGGTCACCGCAGCAGGTGACTATCTCTACCTGCTTCGGTTTACTGAAACCCAGCTCCAACTTGAGCAGCCGCACACCCGCACCGGTGCGGTCTTTGCCGACTTTGTCTCCGGTAGAGTGGGGCACCGTTTTCGCCATGGCGGGGGCAGAGGGCAGTTGATTGCCAAGGCGGTAGGGATCAAAAAGGGGGTGCTCCCCAGGGTGATGGATCTCACTGCCGGATTGGGGCGAGATGCCTTTGTGTTGGCCTCGCTCGGCTGCAGCGTGGAGATGATGGAGCGCTCCCCCATCGTGGCAGCCCTGCTGGAGGATGGTCTGCGGCGCGCCGCAGAGGAGCCGTTGGTAACGGAAGTGGTCGCGAGAATGAAACTGATCGAGGCTGATGCAGCGGAGTGTCTGCAACAGGTCTCATACCCCCCGGATGTCTGCTATCTTGACCCGATGTACCCCCACAGCAACAAGAGCGCGCTGCCCGGCAAGGAGATGCTGCTGTTTCGCAGTGTGGTGGGGGAGGATCGGGACAGTGGAGACCTGCTTGCTCTTGCGCGACAAGTTGCCCGCAAACGGGTGGTGGTAAAGCGTCCCCGCAAGGCAGAATTTCTCAACGGATCTGAACCCAATTTTCAACTGACTGGCAAGAGTACGCGCTATGATGTCTACCTGCCTGTATCACCCTCCCCCTTGCAGGGGGAGGAGGGGTGGGGGTAGAGGCTGCAAAAATCAACCAATCGAGTGAATATAATGAGTAGAGAGCTATTGATCATGCGCCATGCCGAATCCGGCTGGGGTGCGGCCTCTGACTTTGAACGAACCTTGACGCTACAGGGGCAGCAGGCTGCGGCGGGTATGGGAGCATGGTTAAAGGCAGAAGGATTATTGCCAGACCATGTGGTCTCGTCACCGGCACAGCGAGCGAAAGAGACGGTACTCACAGTCTGTGATGCGTTGGCGCTGGGGCCATCACAGATTGTCTGGCAGCCGGAGATCTATGAGGCCTCGCTGGAGACCTTGATGAGGGTGTTGCAGCAGTTGCCTGAGCAGGCCTCGCGGATATTGATGGTGGGGCACAATCCAGGATTGGCACAACTGGTTCAGCATCTGGCCGGGGCTGGAGGCGCTGGCTTTTCTCCGGCAACCATCGCGGTGCTAGGGCTAAACCGAGTTGTGGCTGGAGGAGCACAACTTAGAGTGCAGAAGCAGCCTGTGCCATTCTGATCGATCAGAGCCTGGCTTCCATTGTAGCGGCTACAGAAAAGGGTATGTACTCCCATTTTTTGTGTTTTAATGAGGTTCAACTTCAGATATTCACAAAATGATTGAGCGAACGATCACTGCAGAGTTTCTGCTCCAACTCAAGGAGTACCCCATCGTAACTTTGGTGGGCCCTCGTCAGTCTGGAAAGACCACGCTGGTTCGAGGTGTGTTGGATGATTACCAGTATGTCTCGTTGGAGGATCCGGAAAACCGAATGCTGGCTACTGAAGATCCCAAGGCGTTTCTCAGGCGCTATCCGGGGCGAACCATCTTTGACGAGATACAGCGCACCCCTGATCTGCTCAGTTATCTGCAGGGGATTGTGGATGAGGAACATGAGAATGGTCGTTTTGTACTGACGGGTTCTCACCAACTGGAGTTGCGTGCAGCCGTTGCTCAATCTCTGGCGGGAAGAACCGGGCTGCTCCATCTGTTACCGCTCTCTATTAAAGAGCTGGCAGCAAGCGGTACCCGTTTTGATTCGTTCGATAGCTATATCTTTCACGGATTTCTGCCGCGCGTTTATGACCAGCAGCAGCGCCCCCGTACGGCCTATGCCAACTATTTTCAAACCTATGTCGAGCGTGATGTCCGGCAGCTGATTCAGCTGAAGGATGCTGCACTGTTCGAGAAGTTTCTCAAGCTGTTGGCAGGGCGAGTGGGGCAGGTGATCAACTATCAGTCACTCTCCAATGAGGTGGGAGTCAGTGCAAACACGATCAAGGAGTGGCTCTCCATTCTCGAGGCATCGTTTATCGTCTATAAACTACCGCCCTATTTTGAGAACTTTGGCAAGCGGGTTGTCAAAACACCAAAGTACTACTTCATGGATGTGGGGCTGCTGGCCTATCTGCTGGATATCGAGAAGAGCCAACAGGTAATACGAGATCCATTGGTTGGCAGTCTGTTCGAAAACCTGGTTGTGATTGAGGCATTGAAGTATCGCTACAACAGGGGAGAGAGTGCGAATCTCTACTTTTTCAGAGACAGTCACGGTAATGAGGTGGATCTGCTCTATCGGCTGGGAAGAGATCTGGTTGGAATCGAGATCAAGTCGGCAGCCACCTGGAATCGTGGGTTTACCAGGGGGTTGGATCGTATCGTGAAGGCGAAAGTACCGTTGAGTCACAAGCTGGTTGTCTATACAGGGGAAGCAATCAGTCTCAGTAGTGGGGTTGAAGTAGTTCCCTTTGAAGAATTTTCCGCCAAGCTGGCTGAGTTGTGATCAATCAGCGACGAATCACCCGCAGCCACTTCCAGAAGTTCAACAGGCTTCCTAGTGAGCTGGCAACATAGGTCCAGGCCGCAGCCTTGAGGATCTTGTGGGCAGCCTCTTCATCCTCCGGTTTCAGGTGACCATCCGCCTTCAGGATTGGCAGGGCGCGGTTGAAGCTGGCATCCAGCTCAACCGGCAGGGTGATCAGGTGAGCCACGACGGGTGCACCCATACTGAGCAAGCCTGCACCGAAGAGCATCAGTGCCGGTAGTGGACGCCGAGCAAGTATGGCCAGTACCGGGGCCGCCATCAGAATCATCGCTCCCCAACGTTCGGCAGTTGCGGTCTTGCCCACCATCCTGGAGCGCAGTGCCATCGGTCCATAGCCGGTGTCATCTTGAATTGCATGGCCGACCTCATGGGCGGCGACGGTGATGGCGGTAAGTGTCTTGCCACTGTAGTTGGACTCACTCAGTCGTACCGTCTTGTCGCGTGGGTCATAGTGGTCACCCTCCTGGGTGGTCTCCAGTTCTACATGGCTGAGGCCGTAACGATCCAGTATTATCCGCGCCAGTTCGGCGCCACTGAGGTTGTAGTGGTAGTCGGGGCTGTCATATTGGGTCATCACCCGTTTTACCCAGAGCTGTGGCAGGGTGACTGCAGCTAGAAGCAAGATGCCTAAAATGGCAAAGATCATAGCAACTCCCCCTCCAGGTCATGTTCATCAGCAGCAACGATCTTTACCTCGATAAACTCTCCGGGGGTAAGGTGAGTGACCTCTGGCAGATGAACCTCGCCATCGATCTCCGGGGCATCACCACGGGTTCTGCCAATCGCACCCTCGCCGGAGACGCTATCGATCAGGATGGTCTCGGTGTTGCCGATTTTCCGTTGTAACTTGTCTGCACTGATCTGACTCTGCAGCGCCATAAACTGTTCCAGTCGATTCTGCTTGATATCCTCATCGACCGGGTTGGACAGTGCGTTGGCAGCGGCACCCTCAACCGGGGAGTAGGCAAAGGCCCCGGCACGATCGAGTTGGGCTGCATCAAGGAAGTCGAGAAGCGCTCCAAACTGTCTATCGGTCTCGCCGGGAAAGCCGATGATAAAGGTGCTACGGATGGTTAGTTCCGGGCAGATGCTGCGCCACTGTTCGATCCGCTTGAGAATACGCTCGGTGTCGCCTGGGCGCTTCATCGCTTTGAGGACGGCTGGAGATGCATGCTGTAGCGGTACATCCAGATAGGGGAGTATCTTCCCCGTCGCCATCAGTGGGATCAGCTGATCGATCACCGGATAGGGATAGAGGTAGTGCAGTCGCACCCAGATCCCCAGCTTGCCCAGCTCCTCGGCCAGTGTGGTGATGCGGGTGGAGAGAATGCCTCCGTTGATGATCTCGCTGCGATAGCGCAGATCGGCCCCATAGGCAGCGGTGTCTTGTGAAACAACCAATAGCTCCTTGACGCCGCTCTCTGCCAGTCGCTCTGCTTCACGCAGTAGCCCTCCAATGGGGCGACTCACCAGTTTGCCGCGCAGATTGGGGATAATACAAAAGCTGCACTGCTGATTACATCCCTCGGCAACTTTCAGATAGGCGTAGTGGTTGGGGGTTAAGCGAATGGATCGATCCGGCAGCAGTTCGTTGAGAGGATCTTGTGGAGGGGGCAGCGCCTGATGTACCGCCTTCATCACTGCAGCAGTCTCGTTGGGGCCGGTAATGGCCAATACCTCCGGGTGGTGGTCGAGGATCTTCTGTTGGTCTCCACCCAGGCAGCCGGTTACGATCACCCGTCCATTCTGCTCCATCGCCTCGCCAATGGTATCGAGGGACTCCTCGATCGCCGCATCGATAAAGCCGCAGGTATTGACCACCACCAGATCCGCCTCTTTATAGCGGTTGACGAGTTGGTATCCCTCGGCCCGCAGTTGGCTGAGGATACGCTCGGAATCAACGGTAGCCTTGGGGCAGCCGAGGCTGACAAAACCGATGGTGGGGGTGTTCGACATGGGAGAATTATACGTGGTTCAATATCATGATGTTGTTGTGTGATCAGCTCAAAAGTTCCTGCGCTTTAGCGCTTCCTCCTTCCAGTGGGAAGGCTGGGAAGGGGGTAGAAGTAGAGCTTTTGCGCTACTTTGTAATACTTTCCTCGCCAGAAAAACGGAGTAAAGTTATTGGTATGGATGAGTTGAACCAAACCGGTACACTGGTTGGAGCTGAACGATGAACAAAAAATGGATCTGGGTAGCAGCGGTGGCGTTTCCACTGCTGTTATTGCTGGGGGCAACACTCTACCTCTCTTCTCTCGACTTTAACCGTTTCAAGCCAACCATCACTGCCATGGTGGCAGAGGCAACCGGGCGAGAATTGACCGTTCTGGGGGATGTCGAGCTGCAGCTCTCGACCTCACCCCGATTGAGTGTGGAGGGGGTACAGTTTGCCAACGTCAGTTGGGGGTCACGCCAGGAGATGGTCACCATTCAGCGTATGGTTGCAGAGGTTGATCTCTGGTCGCTGTTTGGGGATGCGCCTGAGGTGGTTCATCTGCTGCTGGAGCAGCCCGATATTCTGCTGGAACGGAGCCGTAACGGGGACGTGAACTGGCAGGTGGATGCAAAAAAGACCATTCCACAGGAGACCTCTACAGGAAGAGGTGTCATCCCACGCTTCAATCGGGTTGAAATTCGGGATGCACGAATCACCTATGTCGATGGGGGGAAGGCGACCAGGGAGTCTCTGCGGATCCGGCAACTACAGGCATCCGCAGAGCACTTTGCGGCACCTTTGCATCTACAGATGGCCGGGGACTATAACAGCACCCCTTTTGATATCACCTTCAGGCTCGACAGTTTGGAGTCGCTGGCTGCAGGTGAAGAGACGCCGCTGCGACTGGATCTGGCGCTGGAGCAGATAGAGGCACAATTGAGCACCCGGCTGCTGCTGGATGGTGAACACAGCCATTACCAGCTTGGTGAAATCGACCTTCAGCTGGCACAGAGTCGCTTGCAGGGGGGGCTCTCGGTGGATGCCGGCACAGAGCAGCCGAAATTGCGAGCAACCCTGAAGGCACCACTGCTGGATCTGACTATGGTGACGTCGGTACTACCAGCGAAAATGGAGTCGGCTGAGATTGAGGTGGATATACCACAGCAGGAACGATCTCAACCTGAAAAACTCTTCTCGTCGAAGCCCTTTGAGCTGATGGGGCTCCATGCAGTTGATGCGGTGGTTGATCTGCAGATCGAGAAACTGATCTCACCCTATGCCGTAATAGAGGCGCTGGAGGCAAAGACAACCCTGAGTGGCGGACATCTACAGGTGGAGCCGTTGCAGTTCATGGTGGGCGGAGGAAGGGTTGAGAGTCGACTGTCGCTCAAGGAGGCTGGCCCGCTCATATTGGATATGGGGCTGCATGGGCGGAAAATCTCACTGGGGCAGATGCTGGCTGGTGTCGACAAGACCGATCAACTGCAGGGGCTGGTGAGCGAACTCGATATTGTGCTGCAGGGAAAAGGGGTTAGCCCGGCCGCACTGATGGCCGATTTGAGTGGAAAGATCCTGCTGCAGAGCGGAGAAGGCAAGATCAATAACCGCTACCTCAACCTGACCGGTGGGGATGTGCTGAGTCAATTAACCGCCTCATTGAACCCTGCTGCGAAATCCGAGCCGCTCACACTGCTGCAGTGTGCTGTGGTCAACCTCAAAATCAATCAGGGGAGCTGTGAGTTTGACAAAAAGCTTGCGGTCGAGACTGACCAGATGGTGATTGTCGGCTCGGGTGAGTTCAACCTGGGTAACGAGACCCTCACGATCCAGATGAAGCCGAGCCCTCGCCAGGACACAGCCGACCTTGGTATTGGTGCCGGCGACCTGGTAGCGGCAGCACGGCTGGAGGGAACCTTTGCCCTACCCAAACTAGGGCTCGATCCACTGGGCAGTGCCAAGGCGGGGGTGAAGCTCTATCAGGCATTGGCGACCGGGGGTACTTCATTGATTCTCGGTGGGCTGATCGATAAGGCGTTGGCTGATCCGCACCCTTGTAAAACTGCTCTCGGGGATGAACAGAACTAGATTCAATTGAAAAGAGTAAAAACATCCCCATCTTCTGTGCAACGAAAAGCTATTTTGGAGAGTACAGACCATGAGAATGGATAAACTGACTACGAAGTTTCAGGGCGCCCTTGCCGATGCGCAATCACTTGCAGTAGGCAAAGATCACCAGTTTATTGAACCGATTCACCTGATGCTGGCGCTGCTGGATCAGGAGGGGGGGAGTATCCGCCACTTGCTTACCTTGGCCGGGGTGCAGGCCAATGCCCTGCGAGCGAAACTGGGGGAGGCGCTGGATCGCCTCGCCTCGGTGGAAGGAACCGGGGGGGATGTGCAGATTTCCAATGAGCTGGGTAAGCTGTTCAATCTGACCGACAAACTGGCCCAGAAGAGGGGAGATCAATATATCTCTTCGGAGCTGTTTGTGCTGGCGGCACTTGATAGCAAGGGCACGCTGACCGACCTGCTTCGTGATGCCGGTGCTGCCAAGGGTTCGCTGGAGCAGGCGGTGGAGCAGATGCGCGGTGGCGAGAGTGTTAATAATCCCAATGCCGAGGAGCAGCGCCAGGCTTTGGAGAAGTACACCATCGATCTGACCGAGAAGGCGGAGCAGGGCAAGCTCGATCCGGTGATCGGGCGAGATGACGAGATCCGTCGTGCGGTACAGGTGCTGCAGCGTCGTACCAAGAATAATCCGGTGCTGATCGGTGAGCCCGGTGTGGGCAAAACTGCCATTGTCGAGGGGTTGGCGCAGCGTATTGTCAATGGTGAGGTGCCGGAGGGGATCAAGAACAAGCGGCTGCTCTCATTGGATATGGGAGCGCTGATCGCTGGAGCCAAGTTCCGTGGTGAGTTCGAGGAGCGGCTCAAGGGGGTGCTGAATGATCTCAGCAAGCAGGAGGGGCAGGTGATCCTCTTTATCGACGAGATCCACACCATGGTCGGTGCCGGCAAGGCAGAGGGTTCGATGGATGCGGGTAATATGCTCAAGCCGGCGCTGGCGCGTGGTGAACTGCACTGCATCGGTGCCACCACGCTGGATGAGTATCGCCAGTATGTGGAGAAGGATGCGGCGCTGGAGCGGCGTTTCCAAAAGGTGCTGGTGGATGAGCCCTCGGTGGAGGATACCATTGCCATCCTGCGTGGGCTGAAAGAGCGCTACGAGGTGCACCACGGTATCGACATCACCGATCCGGCCATTGTTGCAGCGGCGACGCTGTCACAGCGTTACATTACTGACCGTCAGCTTCCCGACAAGGCGATTGATTTGATGGATGAGGCGGGTTCGCGCATCCGTATGGAGATCGACTCGATGCCGGAGGAGATGGACAAGCTGGATCGTCGCATCATCCAGCTCAAGATCGAGCGTGAGGCGCTGAAGAAGGAGAGCGACCAGGCCTCGAAGAAGCGACTGGAGGACCTGCAGCAGGAGCTGGATCGACTGGAGCGCGAGTATTCTGATCTGGAAGAGATCTGGAAGGCGGAGAAGTCGGCGGTGCAGGGCACCACCCACATCAAGGAGGCGCTGGAGCAGGCCCGGATCGAGCTGGAGACGGCGCGTCGTGCCGGTAACCTGGAACGGATGTCGGAACTGCAGTATGGGCAGATCCCAGCGCTGGAGAAGCAGCTGGCCGAGGCCGCCGAATCGGAGAGTAGCCAGCAGGAGAACCAGCTGTTGCGCAACAAGGTGACTGATGAGGAGATCGCCGAGGTGGTTTCACGCTGGACCGGGATTCCGGTATCGAAGATGCTGGAGGGAGAGCGGGAACGGCTGCTGCGGATGGAAGAGGCGCTCAAGGAGCGGGTGATCGGACAGAGTGAGGCGGTGGAGGCGGTCTCTAATGCGATTCGTCGCTCCCGTGCCGGGCTCTCTGATCCCAATCGACCCAATGGTTCGTTCCTCTTCCTTGGTCCCACCGGTGTCGGCAAGACCGAGCTGACCAAGGCACTGGCCCACTTCCTCTTCGATACCGAGGAGGCGATGGTGCGTATCGATATGTCGGAGTTCATGGAGAAGCACTCGGTGGCGCGGCTGATCGGTGCGCCGCCCGGCTATGTCGGCTATGAGGAGGGGGGCTATCTGACCGAGGCGGTGCGTCGCAAGCCTTACTCCGTCATTTTGATGGATGAGGTGGAGAAGGCGCACCCCGATGTCTTCAATGTGCTGCTTCAAGTGCTGGATGATGGTCGTCTGACTGATGGGCAGGGGCGTACCGTTGACTTCCGCAATACCGTGGTGGTGATGACCTCCAACCTCGGGTCACAGCAGATCCAGCAGCTCTCTGGTGAGTCAAATTATGATTCGATGAAAGAGGCGGTGATGGAGATTGTTGGTAGCCACTTCCGTCCCGAGTTTATCAACCGTATCGATGAGTCGGTGGTGTTCCATCCGCTCGGTCAGGCCGAGATTCGTGCCATCGCCAGGATTCAGGTGGCCTATCTGCATCAACGGCTGGCAGATCGTGATATTGGTCTGGAGATCAGTGATGCGGTTCTGGATCGGCTGGGCGAGGCAGGGTTTGACCCGGTCTATGGTGCCCGTCCACTGAAGCGTGCAATTCAGCAGCAGATCGAGAACCCGCTGGCGCAGAGAATTCTGGCGGGTAACTATCTGCCGGGGACGAGCGTAAAAGTTGATATGAGTGGTGAGGGGATCACCTTCTCATAGAGGTCTGGCTCCTTGCCCCTGTTGATGTGGAGTATCTTGTCTGCATCAACAAGGGGGCGGGGTTATGTGGCTGAAGGCGCTTCAGGAAAATCAACCCAGCGATAGATCTCCTGCATGGGGATGGTGCAGCTGATGGACTCCAGCCAAATATCCTGATCTCCAGTGTAGTGAGTGGATTTCCATCCCTCACTTTTTCGAGCCACTTCAATGTCGATAAAGTTCTGCTCAATCAGTACGTACTCTTGTAACGAGGGAATAGAGAGGTAGTGGTTGCGTTTAATGGTCTGGTCGGTTCTGCGGGTCGAGGGAGAGAGCACTTCAATCAATAGTGTGGGTGATTCGGTGTAATATTCGGAGTGGTCGGCTTCATCCGTCTGCTCTTCACAGACCACCATCACATCGGGATAGAAGAAGTGGTCATCGATCCGCAATTTCATATCAGAAGTGTAAGGCTGACATGTACCGGTTTTAAGGTGGTTTCCAATCTCCCGGAAAATATTCCCTGTAATCAGATTGTGGTGCTTGCTGGCTCCAGTCATGGCATAGGCCACACCATCGATCAGCTCATGGCGCATTTCCGCAATCTGTTCACCCGACAGATACTCTTCCGGGCTAATCCAGTTGGATCTCTCTTGTGCCTGCATGGACGGCGTTCCTTGTTTGATGAGCCTGTTCATTGCATTGTACCAGTAGTAAGCAGTTGAACAAGCCGTTGTTTTTGGATGCTACTACTTCTGTTTTTTTACCCCCTTGGCAATCAGGTGCAGTAAATTACCAATCAGCACCTTCTGGTTCTGGTCGCAGCTTTTCTGCATCTCCTTCAGGTTGTTGGTCAGTTCGGTGATCAGGCGCAGGTGGGCCATCTTCTCTTCCCGGGCAAAGCGCAGCTCCAGCCGCAGCTTCTGTAGTTGCCCCATCAGAGTGTAGGCATCGGGGATGTGGGCAGTCTGTACCCGGTTGGCGTAGGCGTTATCCTTGATGAAGGTCATCTTCTCCAGGACGCCGGACTCTTCCAGTTGGATAGCCGCTGGAAATACCGCTTCCAGCTGCTCAAGCGAGACCTTGCCCTCGAAGGTCTCCAGCTCTCCAGACTGGATCTTCTGCTGGATCTCCTTGCGGTCAATGCCCAGCTGTTTGGCGGCCTTGGCAACCGGTAGTGCCTCTCCGCTCATGAGTACTCTCCAAGAATCAAATCGATATATTGATACTAGGAGGGTTTAGCGTTAAGTGCAACCTGCACAACTTATCTCTGCAAGCGTCAGCGCTTGCCATCGCCGGATGCCTGAATCAATAGCCTGTCCAGCCAACGGTCGGGTAGTAGCCGCTTGAGCCAAGCGAAGAGGTGGGTGGGAAAGGTGACTGGATAACGGGTTTTCGGACGCTTGCTCTCTAGCGCATGGATCAACTTTGCAGCAACAGCGCTGGCCGGGAGGGTAAAGGGGGCAGCATGACCCTCTTTTTTCAGTCGTGCTTCCATTGCCTCGTAGTTTTCCCGGTGGGGGCTGTGGGTGGGATCGATGTTGGCTTTGAAGGCGGCAAAGGCGTTACTGCGAAACTTTGATTCGATCGGGCCGGGCTGGATCAGCGAGAGGTGGATATTGGTTCCTTTTAGTTCCAGCCTCAGGGTGTCGGTCAGCCCCTCCAGCGCAAACTTGCTGGCGTTGTAGGCGCCGCGGTAGGGCATTGTGACAAAACCGAGTACAGAGCTGTTCTGCACAATACGGCCATGTCCCTGCTTGCGCATGATGGGGATCACGCGGTTCATCAGTTCGGCAGTACCGAAGAGGTTGGTTTCGAACTGTCTGCGCAGTGTGTCTCGACTGAGGTCCTCAACGGCTCCAGGTTGCCCATAGGCCCCGTTGTTGAAGAGGGCATCGAGTGTGCCGCCGGTACGTTGCAGTATCTCAGTGACTGCTTGTTGAATGGAATCGGAATTGTCCAGATCAAGCAGCAGGCTCTCTAACCCTTGTCTGTTCAGCAGCTCCACATCCTCCGCTTTGCGAGCACTGGCAAAGACCCGCCAGCCACGCTGGTTGAGAATTTCAGCACAGCGCAGTCCGATCCCGCTGGAGCAGCCGGTAATCAGAATGGTTTTTTGGGGTTCTGTCATGCGACAGAAGTATAGCGGATTAGTGGGAGCAGGCCGCCAGTTGTGCGCTTTCTACCGTAATGTGTTGCTGCTTTCCCAGCATCTCGATCAGCACCATGGAGCGGTGTAGTCCATCATCCATCACAAATACTCCATTGATTTCTGCAAAGGGGCCACTGGTGATGGTGACACAATCTCCCTGCTTGAACCATTCCGCTTTCTCCAGTTGATGCAGGCCATGTTCATCCTCGTGACTCTTGAGCTGCTCAATGACGTTGTCGGGGATTGGAATATAGTTGGTATGACGGGAGCCAAATCCAACCAGCCCGGAAACGCCATAGGTGGAGCGGATCGGGGCCCAGTTATCATTCTCACGATCCAGCTGGATGAAGAGGTAGCGGGGGAACAGGGGCTCGGTGTTGATCGCGCTTTTGCCACGGCTTCGACGTTCCCGTTTCACCATTGGCAGATAGGTGGTGTACCCCTGCTGTTCCAGGTTGACACGAGCGCGAGCTTCATCACGGGGTTTGCTTGCCAGTAGATACCAGCTACTGCTTTGTATGCTGTGATCTACACTACCGCTTTCTGTTTGCATGGTGTCTCCGTCTCCTGTCCCTAGGGCGATCCGCTTATTGTCTCAAAAATCGTATTTAATTGCATGTTACATTTTGTTACAAAACGGTTTCTTCTCGGTTCTCCTGTTGTTGTAGTTGCCACATCTCTGAATACCTGCCTGAAGCAGAAAGCAACTCGCGGTGGGTGCCACGCTCGATAATGCGCCCCTGCTCCATCACCAGAATCTCGTCGGCATCGGCGATGGTGGAGAGGCGGTGGGCAATCACCAGGGTGGTGTGCTGTGAGCTGAGTGCCTTCAGTGCATCATTGATGGTGCGTTCTGCGGCTGAGTCCAGGGAGGAGGTGGCCTCATCAAAGATCATGACGGGCGGGTTCTTGAGGATGGCACGGGCAATGGCGATGCGCTGTTTCTCACCGCCAGAGAGTTTCAGTCCGCGCTCGCCCACAGTGGTCTCATAGCGCTGTGGCAGCTCTTCAATAAAGGTGTTGATATTGGCCAGTTGGGCCGCGGACTCAATCTCCTGTTGGCTTGCACCGGGGTGGGCATACTCGATGTTGTAGCCGATGGTGTGGTTAAACAGCACCGTATCCTGTGGCACGATACCGATTGCTTCACGTAGACTTTTTTGAGTGACCTGGGTGATATCCTGGCCATTGATCGTGATCGAGCCGGACTGTGCCTCATAGAAGCGGAATAGCAGTCGCGCTAGGGTGGACTTGCCGGAGCCGCTCTTGCCGACTACCGCCACCTTCTTTCCCGCAGGAACACTGAAGGAGATGTCGTGCAGAATTGGCCGATCGTCATTGTAGGCAAAATCGACATGGTTGAAGCGGATTTCACCATGCCCGGCATCCAGCGTAGTGGCATTGGTGCGGTCTACAATCTCCGGCTTCTTCTCCAGTAGCTGGAACATCATGTCGATATCAGAGAGAGAATGTTTGATCTGGCTGTAGACCACCCCGAGAAAACCGAGTGGGATGAAGAGTTGCAGCAGGAAGGTATTGACCAGCACCAGATCGCCGAGTGTCATCTCGCCATCGACCACCCCTTGACCCGCCATCACCATGATGATGGTAACCCCGATGGCGATGATGAAGGCCTGCACAAAGTTGAGTGCCGACATTGAGGTCTGGCTCTTCACCGCAGACTCCTCCCAGGCACGCATCTGCCGGTCGTACTGGTCCAGTTCGTAGCGTTCGTTGCCAAAATATTTGACCGTCTCGTAGTTGATCAGGCTGTCGACCGCCTGGGTGCTTGCCTCGGAATCACGCTGGTTCATCGCCACCCGGAATTTCATCCGCCAGTTGGTGATCAGGAAGGTGGTGGTGATGTAGATCCCGACGGTGCCGAAGGTGACAATGGCAAACCAGGGGTTGTAGCTGGAGAGGAGGATGGCTGCAATCAGTGTCACCTCCACCAGCGTGGGGATGATATTGAACAGCAGCATGTTGAACAGGGAGCTGATCGAGCGGGTGCCGCGTTCCATGTCACGGGTGATGCCGCCGGTCTTGCGATCGAGGTGAAAGCGCAGTGACAGATTGTGCAGGTGTTGCATGAAGTGGATCGAGATCTCGCGCACAATGCCGTGGCGCACCTTGGCAAAGATGCCATCGCGCAGTTCGTTGAACAGTGCACTGCCTGCACGCATCAGACCGTAGCCGACCAGCAGCCCCAGTGGCAGCACCAGCGCCGCCTCATGGTTCTGGTCGAAGGTGTCGACAATCTCTTTGAGGATCAGCGGAACCGAGACATTGGCCAGCTTGGAGAGGATCAGTGAACCGATCGCCAGCCCGGCTCTGAATCGATAATTCCACAGATAGGGGAGCAGGGATTTTATCGTGCGCCAGTCCTGTCGACTGTCGGAGGGCATGCGGGTATTGGTGTGGTGCATGGTTTTCAGTGGTATCGTGAAAAAATGATCCGGTATAATAGTCGATTGTTTTGTGAGAGAGGTAACCTCTCCTCAGTGCATGAAGGAAATAGACGATGCCGATTTACGAATATGAGTGTGGTGGTTGTGGTCATCAGCTCGAAAAATTGCAGAAGATGAGCGACGACCCCATTGTTCATTGTCCTGCCTGTGAGCAGCCGACGCTGAAGAAACAGATCTCTGCGGCCGGTTTCCGCCTCTCTGGTGGTGGTTGGTATGAGAGTGATTTCAAGACGGGTGCGAAGAAGAATATGGCCGAGACTGGCAAGGAGGCATCCCCCGCTCCAGCTTGTACATCCGGCGGCTGCGGTGGTGCCTGCCCGGTCGAATAGCGAATTACAGATTGAACCATGAAGTACATGAAGAGCATGAAGTAATAGTTGTCTTCAATTACTTCATGTTCTTCATGGTAAATAATTAAAGAATTCAAGGAAAAACTATGCGAAGCCACTACTGTGGAGAGATTGATGAGTCACTGATTGGAGAGGAGATTCAACTGGCGGGTTGGGTCAACCGTCGTCGTGACCATGGTGGGGTAATCTTTATCGATCTGCGCGACCGTACCGGTATTGCACAGATCGTGTTTGATCCCGACCACGCCGAGGCCTTCGAGATTGGTGAGCATGTTCGTTCTGAGTATGTCCTCAATATCAACGGTGTGGTGCGTGAGCGCCCCGAGGGAACCATCAATGAGGAGCTGCCGACTGGCCGGGTCGAGGTGCTGATCAATGATGTCGATGTCCTCAACAAGGCGGAGACCCCGCCGTTTATGATCGATGACAACAGCATGGGGGAGGATATCCGCCTGCGTTACCGCTACATCGATCTGCGCCGTCCGCTGATGCAGGAGCGTATTCAACTGCGTGCTGCGGTGACTGGTCAGATGCGACGCTATCTGGAGGATAACGGCTTCCTCGATATCGAGACTCCGATGCTGACCCGTGCCACCCCCGAGGGGGCGCGGGACTATCTGGTTCCCAGTCGCACCCATCCGGGAGAGTTCTTTGCCTTGCCACAGTCCCCCCAGCTCTTCAAGCAGCTGCTGATGGTCGCCGGCATGGATCGCTATTATCAGATTGTGCGCTGTTTCCGGGACGAGGATCTGCGTGCCGACCGTCAGCCCGAGTTTACTCAGCTGGATGTGGAGACCTCGTTCCTCAACGAGACCCAGATCATGGAGCTGATGGAGAACATGGTGCGAGGCCTGTTCAAGGAGGTGTTGGGGGTGGATCTACCCGAACGCTTTGAGGAGATTCCCTACGATGAGGCGATGCACCGCTTTGGCTCCGACCGACCTGATCTGCGAGTGCCGCTGGAGCTGGTCGATGTAGGTGACCTGATGAGTGAGGTGGAGTTCAAGGTCTTCTCCGGGCCGGCCAACGATCCACATGGCCGTGTGGCCGCGCTCTGCGTGCCCGAGGGTAACAGCATCAGCCGCAAGGAGATCGATGAGTACACCAAGTATGTCGGTATCTACGGTGCGCGGGGGCTCGCCTATATCAAGGTCAACGATGTCGCAGCAGGGCGTGACGGGCTGCAATCCCCGATTGTGAAGTTCCTCCCCGACGAGACCATTACCGGTATTCTGGAGAGAACCGGTGCCAACAATGGCGACCTGATCTTCTTCGGTGCCGACAAGGCGAAGATCGTCAACGAGGCACTCGGTGCGCTGCGTGTCAAGGTGGGTGAGGATCGTGGTCTGATGTCTGGCGAGTGGAAACCCCTCTGGGTGATCGATTTCCCGATGTTCGAGTGGGACGAGAAGACGGAGCGCTGGAGCTCACTACACCATCCGTTCACCGCCCCCAATCCGGATCAGCTGGCATTGCTGGAGAGTGAGCCGCACAAGGTCTACTCACGCGCCTACGACATGGTGCTCAACGGCAGCGAGATCGGTGGTGGCTCCATCCGTATCCACGACCCCGAGGTTCAGGAGCGCGTGCTCAAGGTGCTCGGTATCGGTGAAGAAGAGGCGCAGGACAAGTTCGGCTTCCTGCTCGATGCACTCAAATATGGCTGTCCTCCCCATGGAGGGATGGCCTTCGGGCTTGATCGATTGGTCATGCTGATGGCGGGTGCCGACTCTATTCGTGATGTGATGGCCTTTCCCAAGACGCAGTCGGCGAACTGTCTGCTTACGGGAGCCCCAGATTTCGCGGGAGACCGTCAGCTGCGTGAGCTCAATATTCGTCTGCGCAAGGATCCTCGCAAGGAGACCACAGAGTCGACCACAAAGAGTGAGGCGTGACGGAGTATGGTGGGCACAACGGCAGCAGCAGATCCATTCTCCATACAGGATAATGAGGCGTGTCAGCAGCGTATTCTCGAGGCCAAAGAGAAGCTGGGAGAACGGCTGGTCATTCTCGGCCACCACTACCAGCGTGAAGAGGTGTTTCGTCATGCGGACTTTTCCGGGGATTCGCTGAAACTCTCCCGTCAGGCGGCCAACTCCCGTGCAGAGTACATTGTCTTCTGCGGGGTTCACTTCATGGCCGAGGTGGCCGATATCCTCTCGCGCCCGGATCAGATCTCCATTATTCCCGATATGAGTGCGGGCTGTTCGATGGCCGATATGGCTGACCTCCCCAATGTGGAGCGGGCGTGGCAGGAGCTGGCCTCGGTGCTGGAACCCGATGAGACCATCACCCCAGTCACCTATATCAATTCGGCGGCCGATCTGAAGGCCTTCTGTGGTCGTCACGGCGGCATCGTCTGTACCTCCACCAATGCACGTCATGTGCTGGAGTGGTCCTTCAGTCAGCGCGAGAAGGTGCTCTTCTTCCCCGATCAGCATCTCGGGCGCAATACCGGTGCAACCATGGGTATTCCGCTGGAGGAGATGGTGGTGTGGGACTACGAGCAGCCGATGGGTGGCCTCACAGTGGAGCAGATCAAGCAGGCGAAGATGATTCTCTGGAAGGGGTTCTGCTCCGTCCACCAGATGTTCAAACCGGAGCAGATCGACCGCTTCAAGGAGCAGTATCCGGAGGCGAAGATCATCTCCCACCCGGAATCCTCTTACGAGGTGTGCCAGAAGTCCGATTATGTCGGCTCCACCGAATACATCATCAAGACCATTGCCGATGGCGAGCCGGGTTCACGTTGGTTGGTTGGCACCGAACTCAATCTGGTCAATCGCCTCCACGAGCAATTCAAGGGGGAGGGCAAGTCGGTCCACTTCATGTCCCCAACGGTCTGTATGTGTTCCACCATGTTCCGCATCGATCCACCACACCTGCTGTGGACACTGGAGAACCTGTTGGAGGGGAAGGTGGTCAACCAGATCTCTGTAGCGCCAGAAATGGCGAAGCAGGCCAAACGGGCACTGGAGCGGATGCTGGAAGTTTCACCGTAATCTAAAAGTGGCGGTAACCGGGAAGGAGTTTGCCGATAACCCGGGGCGATGTCATAAGCTCCTGCCCTCCTTCAAAAAAAGTATTCGGTAGCGGTTACAGGCTGCGCCAAAGCCTCTTCAACCGCTCCGCAGAGACCGGTTTTTTGGTGCCCAGCTCCTGGGCAAAGAGCGAGACTCTAAACTCTTCTACCATCCAGCGATATTCGATAAAGGCGGGAGATGGACGGTCGTGGATCCGCTTTTCAAATGGATCCCAATGCGGGGCCAGCTGCTGCGCCCGCTGCCGATCCGCCTGCGGGTTCTGCTGCAACTTCTCCAGCCGCTTCTCCACCGCCTTGAGGTAGCGTGGTAATTCGGGCAGCCACTCTGCCGGAGTCTGCTGCAGAAAACCGGGATAGATCAGGGTCTCGATATGACTCTTGATCTTGCTGTAGGTCATCAGGTGGGCCGGGGAGACGCTCCCTTTCAGCTGTTTCATCAATCTGTGGTGGGCGTGCAGCGCCGCCTCGATGGTGGTGCCGTACTGCTGCAACAGCTGGGGTAGAGACTGCAGCGCCCGTGCACAGCGTTGCTGGTAGTCGCTGGCCGTGCGCGGGAGTGTAGCGTCATCTGGGAAGAGGGCGGCATGGGCCGCAGCCTGCAGTAGATCCTCCATCAGCGCCTCACACTTGCCGATGGAGAGGTAGTGGAGACAGAGCTGTTGTTGGTTGAGCTGCTGCTTCAGCAGCTTCTGCAGTTGACTCTGCTGCTCGTTGCGGAACAGTGTGGTGATGCCTTGCCGGGTCGCCTGCTCGGCCTGCTCCAGGGTGTCGAGCAGCTGCAGTGACAGCGTAGCTCTCCCCTTGGTCGTCTGCGACACCAGTGCCGGATAGAGGGTGATGACAATGCTGTGGCGCTTCACCTCGGTTGACTCCGGTAGGGTACCGAAGTCCCAGGCGGTAACGTTGCTGCGCTCCAACGGGTGGATAGCAGGGCTGCTGCTCTTCTGTTTGCGCTTCTGCCTTGGTGTGCCACTTTGGGCTTTTGCAGGTTGCTCGGTCCCTTGTTGCTGCAGCATAGTCAGATCCCGGCCACTCTGCACAATATGCCCCTCACTATCGAGTACCTGAAAACGCATCCGCAGATGATCAGGCAGCGTCACTTCACTCCAGATCCCCTCTGGCAGAGTAACCCCGGTCATATGGCGCAGACGAGAAGAGAGCTGTGCTCCCAGTGGCCCCTCGTCCGGGTTGAGTGTAGGTAGCAGGGCATCGGTAAAATCGGGGGAAGGGACAAAGTTGCGCCGCCACTGTTTGGGCAGGGCGCGCAGCATGGCGATGATGCGATCCCGCAGCAGCCCCGGTACCAGCCAGTCGAAGCGTTCCGACTCCATCTGCTGTAGCAGTTCGACAGGGAGGGTGAGCGTCACCCCGTCGCTCGGGCTATCGGGTTCAAAGTGGTAACTCAATGGCAGCCTGGCAGTGCCGATGGTGAGGTGATCCGGGAACTGGTTGCCATCACGCACCGACTCCGCGTTGTGCTGCATCAGCAGCGCCTCGGTCAGGTAGAGCAGGGCAGGGTTCTCCTTCTCCGCCCCCTTGCGCCACTTCTCGAAGGTGGGGGCGGAGTAGACTCCATCCGGGATGCGCTCGTCATAGAACTGGTAGAGGGTCTCGTCATCGGCGAGGATATCGCGGCGGCGTGACTTCGCCTCCAGCGACTCGATCTGTTCGATCTGCTTGCGGTTTTTGGCCAGAAAGCTGCCACGGGTGTGCAGCTCCCCCTCGACCAGTGCCTGACGGATAAAGATCTTGCGCGACTCTTTCGGGTCAACCGGGCCGTAGTTGGTCTTGCGCCGGGAGACGATGGGGATGCCGTAGAGCGTCACCGTCTCGAATGCGGCCACCTGTCCGCGCCGCTTCTCCCAGTGCGGCTCTGCATAGCTGTGTTTGACCAGATGTTTGCCCAGCCGCTCCAGCCACTGCGGCTCGATACGGGCTACGGTGCGGGCGTAGAGTTGCGAGGTCTCCACCTTCTCGGCGGCGACGATCCACTTGGGGTTGGCCTTGAACTGCCCCGACCCCGGCCAGATCTTCATCTGCACCCCGCGCGCCGCATTGTAGACGTGCTTCTCGCTGCTGACGGTGGCAATGTGGCTCAACAGCCCGGTTAGCAGAGCACGGTGGATCATGCCGTAGTCGGCAGGTTGGTCGTTGGGCTTCAGTCCCATCTCCTTGGTCAGTTGGCGTAGCTGGCTGTGCACCTCGCGCCATTCTCGCATCCGCATCCAGGAGAGGAAGTTGGTCTTGCAGAGTTTGCGCAGCTTGCTGCTGGAGAGCTTCTCCTTCTGCTCTTCGTAGAAGTGCCAGAGGTTGAGGTAGAAGAGAAAGTCGGAGGTGTCGTCGGTAAACGGTTCATGCTTCTGATCCGCCGCCTGCTGTGCATCCAGCGGCCGCTCGCGCGGGTCTTGTATCGTCAATGCAGCGGCGATGATCAGCATCTCGCTCAGGCAGCTCTCCTGCTTTGCCGCCAGCAGCATGCGTGCAATCTGCGGGTCGACCGGGAAGCGTGCCACCTTCTTCCCCAGCGGGGTGATGCTGTTGTCTTTTCTGACCGCCCCCAGCTCATGCAGCGTACGGAAGCCGTCTCGGATCAGCCGCAGGTCGGGTGGATCGATAAAGGGGAACTCATCCGGCTTGCCCAGCTTCAGAGCGGCCATCTGCAGAATCACCGGGGCAAGGTGGGTGCGCAGAATCTCCGCATCAGTAAATTCAGGGCGGGTCTCGAAATCGGCTTCACTGTAGAGACGGATGCAGATGCCGTCGGCAACACGTCCACAGCGCCCCTTGCGCTGGTTGGCCGCCGCCTGTGACACCTTCTCAATCGGCAGCCGCTGGATGCCGGTACGGTGGCTGTAGCGGCTGATGCGCGCGGTACCGGTGTCGATCACATAGCGGATGCCGGGGACGGTGAGCGAGGTCTCCGCCACGTTGGTGGAGAGGACAATGCGTCGCCCGCCATGTTTAGCGAAGATGCGGTTCTGCTCCTTGGCGGAGAGACGGGAGAAGAGTGGCAAAATCTCGGTCTGCCCCAGCTTCGCCTTGGTGAGGAACTCGCCCACCTCGCGGATCTCCCGTTCACCACTGAGGAAGACCAGCACATCACCCGGCCCCTCCCGGCCCAGCTCATGCACCGCATCGAGAATCGCCGTCTGCTGCTGCAGGGTGCGATCCTTGCGCTGCTTGTTGCTGTTCTCCTCGATCTCCAACTCTTCCGGCGGACGGTAACGCACCTCAACGGGCCAGGTGCGACCGGAGACATTCAATACCGGGGCATTGTCGAAGTGGCGGGCGAAGCGGTCCGGGTCGATGGTCGCTGAGGTGATGATCAGCTTCAGGTCGGGGCGCTTGGGGAGGATCTGCCTCAGATAACCGAGTAGAAAATCGATATTGAGGCTGCGTTCATGCGCCTCGTCGATGATGATGGTGTCGTACTGCTTCAGCAGCGGGTCCGATTGCGTCTCTGCCAGCAGGATGCCATCGGTCATCAGCTTGATGCGGCTCTGCTTCTTGCTATGGTCACTGAATCGAATCTTGAAACCAACCAGGCTCCCCAGTTCCGTATGCAGCTCCTCAGCGATGCGGCTGGCAACTGCACGAGCGGCGATGCGGCGTGGCTGGGTGTGGCCGATCTTCTGTTCAGTGCCGCGCCCCAGTGTGAGGCAGATCTTCGGTAGCTGGGTGGTCTTGCCGGAGCCGGTCTCACCGCAGAGGATGGTGACCTGATGCTCTGCTATCGTCTTGGCGATCTCCTCCCGCCGCTGGTTGATCGGCAGGGTCTGGTCGAAGTTGATGGTGCTTGCATCGAATGTCATGGAAGCAGCTCAATGGCCCATTCAGGCAGTGGTTGATGGATTGTACAGTGACCGTCACGAAGGGTTGCAACCTGCTGAAATGGATTGTCTGCACTGGAGTTGTCCAGGATACGCACATGGTCACAGAGTGGAAGCACCGCCTTGATCTGTTGCAGTACCCTGGGAATACGACTGACCACCTTCTCTTCAGGTACATTGTGCCCCCCTTCGCTGACCCGTTGTGCAACACGCGCCCGGTTCAGGGCAACCTCATTCAGATGGATGAAAACCAGTACCACCTCATATCCCAGTGCCTTTGCTTCGGCAACGAAGTCCACCTTGGAGGGGTGGGAGAAGACTGTTTCGAAGCAGAAGCTGCGCCCCTCGGTGATCATTCGAGTGCGCAGAGAAGCTGCAATTCGTGCAGCATCATAGCTGTGTGCCTCGGGGGCTTCTGGATAGAGTTCGCGAGCAAGGATGTCGGCATTGATAAAGGGAAGTCCCAATGGTGCCAGTTGCGTACGGTAAAAAGTGCTTTTCCCTGCACCGTTGCCACCGGCCAGCACCCAGAGCTGCCTGTTGTCCGCTTTCATGTTGGCGTGCTAATCCAGCTCTACAGGGATAAAGTGACCATCTCGAAATTGGCCTACGATAATCTCTCCCTCTGGTTTGATCTGTTCCAGGTAGCCGGGATGAGTGGTGGAAGCCTGATAGCGCAGGGTGCTTCCGGTTACTGCTTCACTTAATGTGCCCTGATTGCGTTGCTGCTCCAGTGCATCAAACAGTGTATCGGGATCGATGGATTGACCATAGATGGGTTCGGCCTGCAGGCGCGTAAAACCGGACACTACCGAGAGCAGTGTGTCCGGGTCGAGCACCGAGGAGACGCGTCGCCCCAGATCGGCCCAGTACTCCACCTGTTCGGCAGTGCTGCGGTGAAAGCGTTCCCCGGTCTGTGTGGCGGCCTCCATCAGGCTCTGCTGTAGGCGAATTGGGGATGCTGCTTTTGCCATGATTGAGACTCCATTCGGTGGTTGAATGGGTGGATTGTAGCAGATTGCTACATTGCTCTCCAGCGGTTGTAAACGTGATGAGATATCTCCGTCTCTTTTGTTGGTATAGTGCAATTGTTGCACTACACTGTAATTCACGATTGTAGTTGAACGGAGTGGGGACTGGAGAATTCGTGTGAATGGCAATGAGCATGGTGTTCCACATGTCCATGTTGAGTTTCGAGATGGCTACCGTTGTTCTGTAGCGATTGACTCATGCCAGCTACTTGCTGGTGAGGTACGCCCAGAGAGGCGTTTGAGTGCCGCACTGGAAGGATCAAACAGCACACTGAAGCACTCCATCAAGAATATCGGAGATTGAACCCATGAGCGCCAAGATGCCCTTGATTGAAAAAGCCACCATTACTGCCCCACAAGTGGTAGAGATTGTATGGAACAGTGCTGAAACTCTTTCGGTAGATCTTGCTTCAATCGAACCGCTTGCCGATGAGATGCTGTTTCAACAGATGGTCGTAGATGACTGAGGCCATGCGCTGGAGTGGCCCGGTGGTTTTGATCTAGGGGCTGACAAGCTTTATCAGATGGCGCGTGAACAGGCAGGGTTGCCTACCGCTGCCAGCTTTAATGCCTGGATGGAGCGTAATCACCTGTCACTGACCAAGGCGGCGGAAGCGTTGGGGATGAGTCGCAGGATGATCTCCTACTACCGTACCGGTAGTCGCCCTGTACCAACGGTAGTGGATCTGGCCTGTACAGGATGGGAAGCGCGGCACCATCCAGAGGCTGCATAATGGATCGTCTTCGATATTTCATAAAAGAGGAATCCAGTCAGCTTCAACAGAAGGGGAAGCCGGAGGGTAAGTTCAAGGCGTTACTGGCAAGTGATTTTGTAGGGCAGTTTGAGGGGCCAGAGGGTGGTTCTGTCGATTACAAGGAGATACTGAGACAGGGCTGGGAAGAGAAGCACAGTTTTTCGTGATATAGAGAGCTGGGTTGCTATCTTTAACTTAAAAGGTCGCTGTGATAGTTGAGTTGTTGAGGCTGTGTAGATAATGGATGAAGATCCCATAACGACATGGTCGGTGATTACCGAAACCTGTTATCTGTTGCAGCAGAGAATCTCTCAGGGAGCAGCTTCAGCGTTTATCCATATGCTTTTTCAGCAGTAGATCGAGATTCATGCGTTACAGGCAGATGACCTTCCCAGAATTGCACAGATGATGGACAAATATGCAGATTTGCCGATGGATCTGGCAGATGCCTCATTGGTGATCTTGGCTGAAGAGCTGGGGCATGGTCGTATCCTCTCTATCGATCAACGCGATTTCAACAGCTATCGCTGGAAGAACCACCACTCATTTCAGAATCTGCTGTTGCCGATGTAACTGCGTGTTGTTTCTCGTTATCTGATTGCAGATTGCTACATGGTTGAGATGAAGGAGGAGAACCTACGGTTTTTTCTCATCATCAGGGAATAACAGAAACTGAACCAGCTCCGTCACCAGGTGGCGCCGCTGTTCGGAGAGGGCGCGGTACCCCTCCAGTAGCTGTCGCTCATCTTCCGGGGTGAACTGTTCCCGCTCCTGCTGGAACCCATCTTGCCCCTCTTCGTGGTACTCCATTGCTCCCCGTCCGGTTGCCAGCCATTCAAAACGGACATTCAGCACCACCGAGAGTTTGACCAGATTCTCTACGCTGGGGGTGTTGAAGTCACGCTCCCAGTGGCCGCAGCCGCCGGGTGAGACGCCCACCTTCTCTGCCAGAGTGACCTGAGAGAGTCCCTGGTTTTTTCTGGCGGTCTTGATTCGTGTACCCATATCCATAGTTTGGATAAGCGTACTTTCTTACTGAAGTTTCCTGCGATTTTTGATTCCCTATCAGTCCTGATCTCAAGCCACC
>CAYFNH010000017.1:0-31931 GCA_964344435.1 uncultured Piscirickettsiaceae bacterium
TGGAAATCAGCGGTGGTCAGGAGCTTAAATGATGGTTTGGTGAATAATGCGGGTTAAAGTCTGGAATCGAGATTGGCGCGGTGTATTGGTGTTGTTAGCCAGAGGTGTCGGTAGCGGCATTGCTCAAGCGGGCAAACTCCTGCAGAGAGAGTGTCTCCGCACGTCGCGTCGGGTCTATGTTTGCATTCTTGAATGCTTCAGCCTCAACCCATGCCTTCAGGCTGTTTCGCAGGGTCTTGCGGCGTTGTGAAAAGGCGGCTGCCACCAGCCCGGAAAAGTGAACCTCATCCTCAATCTCGACCGGGGGTTCACTCCAGGGGGTTAGCCGTACTACCGAAGAGTGCACTTTGGGTGGTGGGTTGAAAGCGCCCGGGCCGATGCTGAAGAGGGGTTCCACCTTGCAGTGGCGTTGCACCATCACCGAGAGGCGACCGTAGTCGCTGCGACCGGGAGCTGCAGACATCCGCTCAACCACCTCTTTTTGCAGCATGAAGTGCATATCCTGAATCAGCTGGCGATGCTCCAGTAGATGAAAGATCAGTGGTGTGGAGATGTTGTAGGGGAGATTGCCCACAATTCGCAAAGGGTGTTCCTGCCTAAATAGCTGGCTGAAGTTGAACTTGAGTACATCTTTGCTGTGGATGGTCAGTTCACCGACCGTACTGCACTGTGTCTGCAGCAGTGGGATCAGGTCACGGTCCAGTTCGATGGCATGCATCTGTGTAACCAGTGGGAGTAGTTGGCAGGTGAGAGCTCCCTGACCGGGGCCGATCTCCACCAAGTTGTCCTGTGGCTGTGGGGAGATGGCTGAGACAATCTTGTTGATGATATTCTGGTCGTGGAGAAAATTCTGTCCGAACCGTTTTCTGGGGGTGTGCTCTCTCATTGTCCCAATGCTACCTTGATTGCCACTTCAAGGCTGCCGAGGGAGGCCTTTCCGGTCCCAGCCAGCTCCAGTGCGGTGCCATGGTCAACCGAGGTACGCAGGAAGGGGAGGCCGAGGGTGATATTTACTGCGTTGCCAAAGCCGTTGTGTTTCAGTACCGGAAGCCCCTGGTCATGATACATCGCCAGTACGGCATCTCCCTGTTGCAGGGTGGATGGGGTAAACAGGGTATCGGCCGGTAGTGGGCCGATTAGATTCATCCCCTGTTGGCGAAACTGCTCTAGTACCGGGGTGATGATCTCGAGCTCTTCCTTGCCCAGATGACCATCTTCTCCTGCATGAGGGTTGAGTCCGGCAACCAGTAGGGTAGGGTCATCCACACCACAGTGTTGCCTGATCCCTTGATGGAGTATCGGGATGATTTGCTGCAGCTTCTCTCGGGTGATTGCAGCAGCAACCTCGGTCAGTGGCAGGTGGGTGGTGGCCAGTGCAACCCGTAGAGAGTCGGTTGTGGCCGTTTTCGGGATGGCCAGCATCATCACCACTTCATCAGAGTTGCAGAGTGCTTGCAGGTATTCGGTGTGCCCGCTGAACGGGATCTGCTGTACCTGTGCCGGTCCACAGCTGTGACATAGCAGCCCGGCTGCCCCGGCATCATTGATCACCCCTTTATGGATCGGGCCCGTGACGAGCGCACTGTATTCGTTGTCGAGACAGGCCTCGGTAGCGAGGCGAATTGTCTCCAGCACGTAGGCTGCACTGTTGGGGCTAAGTTGACCCGCTCGAACCGGGTTGTTGAGTGGTACCTTGCGCACACTGAGTGAGCCCGGCTCGCGCACAATCGACTCCAGTGATGTGCTGATCTGTAGCGGGTACCCCAGTTGTCGGGCACGCTGCTGTAGTAGCGCAGGATCGGCAAAGGCGACCAGGTCGTAGTTCCGTGGTTGCTGGGCGATCTCAACGGCGAGGTCAGGGCCAATCCCTGCGGGTTCACCGGGGGTAAAGGCAAGGGCCATGGGGGCAAGAGTCAGATGTCGTCGAGGCGATACTCGATATACGCCTCATCTCGCAGTCGCCTTAGCCAGGTCTCGGTGGCTTCACTGATTTTACGTTTGCGAATCATCTTGCGTGCTTGACTTAGCAGGTGCTCTTCGGTGTTGTCCTCCTGCTTGCGTGCAACCATCTGGATGATGTGCCAGCCAAAACGGGACTTGAACACCGGACTGATCTCGCCGGGTTTCAGTTTGTTCATCTCCTCGACAAATTCTGGTACCAGATTTTCCGGGTTTTGCCACCCCAGATCCCCGCCATCCTTGGCAGACCCATCCTCGGAGTTGGTGCGGGCCAGCTCTTCAAAGGATTCGCCTCCGAGGATACGCTCCCGAATGATCTCAAGTCGTGCCTGGATTTCGTTCTCCTGTTTCATCTCGGAGGGCTTCAGCAGAATGTGGCGAGCATGAGAGAGGGTGATGATGTGGCTGTTGTCCGGCTCTCTTTGGTCGATGATGGAGAGCAGGTGGAAGCCACTGGCACTACGAATGGGGCCGACAAACGGGGCGCTCTGGAGTTCCGGAAGCTGTTTGGCAAACAGGGTGGGTAGTTCAGCCCGGGTTCTCCACTCCAGTACCCCACCCTCCAGTGCATTGGCACCGCTGGACTGCTCCAGCGCAGTTTGGCGAAAGTCAGCGCCTGCCTGCAGGGATTGCGCGATCTTCAAGGCCTTCTGTTTGGCACTCTGGATCTGTTGAGGTGAGGCAGCATCGGGCAGGGGAATCAGAATGTGGCCAAGGCGGTACTGGCGCATGGCATCTGCAGTGTCGGCGGATAGCTGCTCAGCAAGCCGCTGGGCCTCACTGTCTGTAATGGTGACGGAGTTTTCAACCTTTCGTACCTTCAGCTTCTCCAGGGTGATCTCCTGTTTCAGGTTGTCACGAAACTCCAGGTAGTCCAGTCCTTGTGCGTCCAGCGCCTTTTTGAATTCGGAGAGGGTGAGGTTGTTGCGCTTGGCAATGTTCTGCATGGCCCGGTCGGTCGTCGCCTCATCAATGATGATGCCGGCCTTCTCGGCGGCCTGCAGCTGCAGTCGCTCGAGAATCATCTTCTCCAGCACCTGCTGAGCCAGTGTCTGTACGGGAGGAATGGTGGACTGTTGGGCCTGCAGCCGTTGCACAATGGTGGAGAGTTCACTTTCCAGCTCACTCTTCATGATGATGTCTTCGTTCACCAGTGCAAGGATCCGGTCTACGCCGGTGATGGGGGCGCAGAGCCCCAGTGAGGGGAGTAGAAATGCAAAGAGAAATGGGAGTGAGGAGAAGCGTGCCATATAAATTACATCTAGATTACATAGAGCTGTTATAACCTTCGATACTCTGCCCCAACAGTTGATTCAGGTCGCCAGATTTTCCCAGTTTGCCAAGTCCCTTCAGCTCCAGAACCAGGAGCCAGGTGGTGTCATATTGGTTGGTGCCGGTGAGGTAGTGGCGCCGAGTAAAGCTGGCTGACCAGCAGCAGCTCTCATAGTTGAGGCCGATCATATCTTCCAGTTGATGGTTGTTGGTACTGATCAGTTCCTGATTGTAGCGTGCCAGCAGGTTCCAGCGACTGTTGATCTCCCAGGCACCGGAGAGGTCGATCTGCTGCTTTGAGCCACGCTCATGGATATAGCCGATATTCACTAGTTGACCGGCGCCGTTGTTGTACTGGTAGTCGGTGTGGAGAGTGTTACTCCATGTGGTGTAACTGCTCTGTGGCTTGTCCAGATGTAGCTCGAGCGCTGCGTTGTGTGCGCCAGATTCGGCGCTGATCTTGCCGATCAGATCAGTCCAGTCCTGGGTGCGAGCACTACGGAAGTCACGGCTGCGCTCCAGTGAGGCGGAGAGTACCTTGCTGCCATCGCTGTTACTCAGCAGATCGCTATCGACCGAGAGGGTGATCAGCTTGGTGTGTGGCGCACTATCCTTGCCGTAGAACTGGCTGTTGTCATCACTGTTGTCTTCAAAGCTGTGTCCGGAGTTTTTGCCATCCGGGATGTAGCTGAAACGAACTTTTGGTTCCAGTGTATGGAGATAGTTGTTGGTATCGCGTTCAAGGAAGAGGCCGCTCTCCAATGTATATTGAGGTACGCTCAGGCTGGAGCTGCCGCCACTATCGAGTGAGTAGTGGCTCTGGGCAATCGAGAGTGAGGGCTTGATGTAGGCAGCATCGTTGAGCAGTGTCAGGTTGTAGCTTGCGCTGGGTTTGATCCAGTAGCGCTCCGCATTGGAGTTGCTGCTGTGGTCGAAGTGGACAAACTGCCCCTCGACACTGTAGTTGAGCCGGTTGTTACCACTCTCGTTTGACCAAGAGCCATCAATCTGAGGTAGCTTTCGGTAGGGTTCGTCGCTGGCTGCAAGATTCTTGTCCACTATGTAGTAGTCCGAAAGCAGGGCAGAGACTTGCCAGCGTTTCTGGTTGTAGTGGATGGTTGCACTCTGCTCCAAGGTATCGCTGCTGGAGAGCCCCAACGTATTACCAAAGTGAGTCAGGTAGTCCTGATCCGAGAGGGTGGTATAGTCGATCTCGTAGCGGAGCTGGTTGGAGAGCCCGGTAGTTTGTAATGTACCTTGATGGTCGAGGCTGAACTGATAACGGTCATCCGTGTAAAGGTCATCACTCGGAAGGAAACTGGCACCCACTACACCCTGGTTGTCACGGTTGAGATAGCGAAAGTTCCCACTCAGGCCTATGCCTCGCTTGCCAATGATACGTGGAGTGATGGTTGCGTCACGGTTGGGGGCAAGGTTCATATAGTAGGGGGCGCTGACATCCGCTCCGCCTGTGCTGTTATACCCCCAGGAAGGAAAGAGCATACCGCTCTTGCGCCGCTCATCCAGTGGGAAGGTATAACTGGGTGTGTAGAGAATAGGCACTCCCTTGAAGCTGACCACCGCATTTTTTGCAGAGCCCCACCCCTCCAGCTCGTCCAGCTCTACCTGCTCCGCTTGTAACTCCCAACTGCTGTCTTCGTCCGGACAGGTGGTGTAGGAGCTGTTGTGATAACGGTTGACATAGCGGCTCACCATCTCGATCTGATCCGCCTGGCCACGAGCCCCGGTCTCCTCGATGTGATAGGTGGCGCTATCCAGTGTTCCGGTATCGGTGTTTGTGTTGATCTGGAGGTGCTCTCCTGTCATCGCCGTGCCGGTCTCCCGGTAGCGGATATTGCCATCGGCCTCAAAGGTTCCCAGGTCATGGTTGTAGGTTGCCTGGTCGGCCAGTAGTTGCTGGTCGGCACGCTCCATGGTGACCTTGCCGTTGTAGATAAAGACATTCTTGCCATGAATCTCCATATCCTCCGCATCGATGGAGAGCGCGGCATTTTCCCGGTTTTCCAGCGCGATGGGGGTTAGTTTTTTCCGGGTTGAAATCGGACAGCTACTCTCCGCTGATGCACGCTTTTGTGTTTTGTTGATAGCAGGGGTAGCGACTGGTTGGCGTGTTGAGCCCTCTGATACCGTGGAGGGTTGCACGGTAGCGGCTGGGGTGGCTGTCTGCGGCTTGACCTGTATATTTTCTGGTTGGTTCACCGGGCGTTCAGGTACCGTCGAGCGGGGGACAACCGGCAGCGGTTGTGCAATGGGCTTCTGCGGAACCGGGGCTGCCAGAGAGAGAGGGACCTGCTCCGGAGTTCCACAGAGCCACTTTCCTTCATGATCGACCACGCAGCGCATCGGAGCCTCGGCATGGGCCTGGATAGAGACCATGCAAGCGAGTGTCGAGAGGAGAAGACCAGTTGTTTTACAGTACTGTTTTTTCAATGGATAACCTGCCTGAGACACGATTCTGGCGGTCGATTATACATGGCAAAGCGGACAAAGAGTACAATTGAGCAGATACAAAGGGAGCTTATCTGACGAGGGGTTATGGATCGACGTCTACAGCAGTTGAAATTGTGGGTGGAACAGAGGTTAGTGCAGTTTCCCCAGTGGGAAGAGGAGCCGTATCGGATCGCTCCAGCTTCGGCAGATGCCAGTTTCCGGCGCTATTTTCGGGTGGTTTTTGAAAATATAGCCTCCACATTGATCGTCATGGACGCCCCTCCCGACAAGGAGGATTCGGCACCGTTTGTGGCCATTGCCAGGACCCTGCGCAACTGCGGACTTCAGGCACCTGAACTGTTCTCGGTAGACCTTGAGCAAGGTTTTATCCTGTTGGGTGACCTGGGGAGTACCCCCTATCTGGAGATGCTGGACGGTGACCAGGTAGACACGCTCTACACCGATGCGATGGAGGCACTGCTACAGTTGCAGCGCTACTGGCCCGCTTCAGAGCACCCACTGCCCGAATATGATCGGGCGCTATTGATGAGAGAGATGGCACTGTTTCCGCAGTGGTATCTGCAATGTCACAGAGACTATCCACTGGAGGGAGAGGGACAGGAGGTGTTGCAGCAACAGTTTGAACTACTGGCGACGACAGCACTGGAGCAGCCTCGGGTCGCAGTCCATCGGGACTACCACTCGCGCAACCTGATGGTGACGGAAACCGATAATCCTGGTGTGATCGATTTTCAGGATGCCGTTCGTGGTCCCATTACCTACGATCTGGTCTCTCTGCTACGAGACTGCTACATTCGTTGGCCACAGCAGGATATCGAGCGTTGGGTCGGCTACTATCATACCCAGTTACAGCAGCGCGGCATCCTTGCAGCAGAGATTGACCAGACACAATTCACCCGCTGGTTTGACTGGATGGGGGTGCAGCGCCACCTCAAGGCGATTGGTATCTTTGCTCGCCTCAACCATCGTGACGGCAAACCGGGCTATCTCAATGATATTCCCCGTACCCTCCAGTATGTAGTGGAGGTGACGGCACGTTACCCAGAGCTGGAACCGTTGCATCAGCTGACGAGTCGTCTGCAGTGAAGGCGATGATTCTGGCGGCAGGCCGAGGCGAGCGCATGCGTCCCCTCACCGATCGAACCCCCAAGCCACTACTTGAGGTGAAAGGCAAGACACTGATTGAGTATCACCTTGAGGCATTGGCTGAGGCAGGAATTCAGGAGATTATCATCAACCACGGCTGGTTGGGCGAACAGATCCCTGCTGCACTGGGGGATGGCAGTCACTATGGCGTTACCATCCGCTACTCGGCAGAGCCGAGCGAAGCACTGGAAACCGGCGGAGGCATTCTCCAGGCACTACCACTGCTGGGAGATGATCCCTTTATCGTGGTCAATGGCGATATCTTTACCGACTACCCGTTCGAGCGCCTGCTACAGACACCGGCATCGTCCGCTCATCTGGTGCTGGTTGATAACCCGCCTCACCATCCGCATGGGGATTTTGTTCTGGAGCAGAGTCAGATTGTCGGCTATGGGGCAGAGGAGCCTCGTAAAAAGTTGACCTACAGTGGTATTGCCCGTTTTCAACCAACATTCTTTGAGCAGGCACGTAGCGGTCGGTTTCCACTGGCCCCGATGCTGTTTGCTGCGGTGGATTATGGTGTCCTGCAGGGGGAACATTACAAGGGGGATTGGTCTGATGTGGGTACGCCAGAGCGGCTGAAGTGGTTGGAGTAGCCATTAAAGGGTGGCTGAAGATAAATTGTCTTCCCTCTGTTTTTGACGTAATATTTATTTTCCGATAATTAATTTTACGCTATTTTATTTCATGAAGAACAGAAAGATCAGTCAAAAGTTGGTGAAAAAGGCTTCGTCAAAGCTGGGACGGATCACTGTACTGACGGGTGCCCGTCAGACTGGAAAAACAACATTGGTTCGGGAGATGTTTCCCGACTATGCCTACATCTCACTCGATGACCCGGTGACACGTGCCGACTATGCGAGACTATCCGCAGCACAGTGGTATGCACAGTATCCAGAGGTGATTCTGGATGAGGTGCAAAAGCTGCCTCAGCTGATCGACTCGGTAAAGGCTGTTTATGATCGGTATCCGGATACCCACTTTATTTTGCTCGGTTCCAGTCAGATATTGTTGATGGAGCAGATCAAGGAGAGTCTGGCAGGACGAGCTGCTCTGGTTGAAATATATCCATTAACACTGCCGGAAAGGGGTACTGCGAGTTGGCGCGATGAGGTAAAAGCATCTCGCCTGATGCAGATATTACGAGGCGGTGAAGTGAGTACTATTTTGCAGGGAGTACCGCGAGGGGATGACGATTACGCCGTAGCGGAACAGATGTTTTCCGCTTATCTCGAGAGCGGTGGGATGCCGCTTACCGTGGATGAGGCGTTGACGGTAGAAGAGAAGCGAGAGTGGTTACAGGACTATATTCGCACCTATCTGCAGAGAGATTTACGTGACCTGGCTAACCTGAAGGAGCTGGAGCCGTTTGTGCGTGCGCAGAAGAGTGTTGCCCAGGTAGGTGGGCAGTTGTTGAACTACAGCCATATTGCAAAACAGTCCGGGATCTCTGTGTCGACGGCCAAGCGCTTCGTAAGTTATCTCGATATCAGCTATCAAGTGGTCGTTTTGCCTCCCTGGTTTCGTAACCAAAACAAGCGGCTTGCAAAGTCACCTAAAATACACTTCCTCGATCCGGCTATCCAGCGTGCGATTATTGGGCGCACTGGCCCACTGACCGGACATGAATTTGAGAGTGCGGTGGTCGCAGAGATCTACAAACAGATAAAAAGTGAATCAATCAGGGCGGAGTGTTACCACATGCGCACGTTTGATGGACGAGAGGTAGACCTGTTGATCGAGATGGAAGAGGGCTATCACGCAATAGAGATCAAATCATCCCTTTCGGTTTCTAAAGCCGATGCACGCCATCTGTACGCATTAAGTGATATTCTCGACAAGCCACTGCTCTCAGGATTGGTAGTCTCCAACGACCCTCGGGTTCATCAATGGGAGGAGGTGACGGCCATTCCTGCTGCATGGTTGTTGGGGTGAGCAGCGTGGGTACGGATAGAGCTTACCGTTACAATTGTTGAAATTCACTGCCAGCCTCCAGTAACCGCTCAACCACATCAGCGCTTACCTCACCAAAACCGCTACGACTGCTGGTTAGTATGCCGCCCGCCATCTCATGCCAGGAGAAACCACTGCTCCAGTGCGGAGGAGTATCGCTCCCCTGACGGATGCGGGGCAGCAGATAGCAGTACTCTCCGATGTAGAGCAGGTTGTAGGGAGTTTGGTGTTGGTGGCACTGTTCGATCCACTGCCATGCCTCTGCGGGTTGGCTGGTTCGATGGCACCGAGCCGGATAGGGGAATTCACCACCACTGTGCTGCCACTGTGGCAGTTCAATGGGGAAAGGAGTGTTGCGCAGAAACATCTGGAAGTGGAGGTGGTTGACCGAGGCGTAGGCACCATAGCTGTTATAGCCGAAACCGCATCCGGGGAGTGTTTCGGTCAGGGTGTTGGCGATATTGCAGAGGTAGTGGTGGTATGTCTCGGTGAGCAGTTGCGGGTTCTCCTTTCTGCGCTCCGGCACCAGCAGGCCATGCCCTTGAGTGAAGGGATATTTGTTGTAGTAGAGGTCGACCTCCGTTCCTGCCAGTCTACCACTCCAGAAGATCTCCTTGTCCATGAAGGGCTTGTTGAAGTTGAACCCTTCACTGCAGTAGGGTAGATGGTTGGTGTCCCGGATGGCTGCCGAGATTCGGCGTGGGCGCATGGCCCGTAACGGATTGAACTGTACCTCCCAGTCGCTCACCTGGCGGGTCTCGCTGTGGGCGATGCGCCCCAAGCCTACCGTGGCGATCTTGAAGAAGACCAGCAGATCCTCGTCGCTTTCACCAGGCACCTCTCCGCATAGCAGCTGCTCTTCAAAGCGGCGGTATAGTGTGTGAAAGCGGTTGTCGATCTCTTCCTTCAGCTCAGCCTGTAGCGCGGGATCAAAACTGGCATTGGCCAGCACCAGAATGAAGGTGCCGAGCTGATCAAGCTCTAGCAGTGGTCGAAAGCCACCGTTGAAGGCACTCCAGAAGCGGTCAGGGGTCTCAAAGGGGGAGGTCACTGGATTGTCTTGCCGGCCGCCTGCAGGTCGGCGTGATAAGAGGAGCGCACCATCGGTCCGCTGGCGATGTGGCTGAAGCCCAGTCCCTCTGCATGTTGCTTCAACGCCTCAAATTCGTCGGGGTGAAGGTAGCGGGAGACCGGCAGGTGGTGACGGCTTGGCTGCAGATATTGACCCAGGGTGATGCGATCCACTCCATGCTGGCGCAGATCTTCCATCACTGCATGTACCTCCTCGATCTCTTCGCCCAACCCCAACATGATGCCGGATTTGGTGGGCACCTTCGAAGTCATGGCCTTGAAGCGTTGTAGCAGCTGCAGGGAGCCCTGATAGCTGGCACCGGGTCGGCTCTGTTGGTAGAGCCGGGGCACGGTTTCCAGATTGTGGTTGAAGACATCGGGTGGGGAGTGAATGAGTATGTCGAGTGCATGATTCTCACGGCCACGAAAGTCAGGTACCAGAGTCTCGATTTGTATCTCCGGGTTGGCTGTACGGATCTGTACCATGCAGTCAGCAAAATGTTGGGCGCCGCCGTCACGCAGGTCATCCCGGTCTACGGAGGTGATGACTACATAGCGCAGCCCCATTGCGGCGATGGTCTCTGCCAGTTGACGAGGCTCCTCCCTGTTGGGGGGCAGAGGTTTGCCGTGGGCAACATCACAGAAGGGGCAGCGGCGGGTACAGGTGTCTCCGAGGATCATGAAGGTGGCGGTGCCGTGGGAGAAGCACTCGCCCAGGTTGGGGCAGGCGGCCTCTTCACAGACGCTGTTGAGAGCCCCTTCGCGTAGAAGCTTGCGGATCCTGGCCACCCCCTCTCCTCTGGGGGCCTTGGCTCGAATCCAACTGGGCTTGCGCAGTGGGGTTTGGGTAGGTGCAACCTTGATCGGGTTGCGTGCCACTTTATCCGCTCCCCGTGCCTTGGTCTGTTCTGACATGATGTCGCTACTCAATACAAAGATCCGTCGCATTGTATCCCAATAGCGGTAGCAGTTGATCGATCAGCGCAAGGGAGAGCTGCTCGGGTTTTGGCAGAGGGATCAAATCGGCAAGCTGAGTGACCTGCAGACCGGGGTAGCCACAGGGGTTGATGCGGGAGAAGGGCTCCAGATCCATGTCGAGGTTGAGGCTCAGGCCGTGGAAGCTGCACCCCTTGCGAATACGCAGCCCGACTGCCGCGATCTTGGCGTCATCGACATAGACTCCGGGGGCCTCCTTGCGTGCAACGGCCTCAATACCATACTGCTGCAGGAGCTGGATCACGCTCTGTTCCAGCGCGGTTACCAGTGCGCGTACCCCAAGCTTGCGTCGATTGAGATCAATCAGGGTGTAGAGTACCAGTTGGCCGGGACCGTGGTAGGTGACCTGACCACCACGATCAATGGCTACCACCGGTATCCCTCCAGGGTTGAGCAGGTGTTCCGCCTTGCCGGCACGCCCCTGGGTAAAGGTGGGCGGGTGTTGTAGTAGCCAGAGTTCGTCAGCGGTGTCGGCGTTACGCTGGTCGGTAAACTGTTGCATTCGCAGCCAGGTTGGCTCGTATGGAACCTGGCCCAACTGGCGCAGAATGATCACAATGCCATCAATACCCGCTCGTCTGCGGTCAGGTCGCGGTAGATGTTGTCGAGCTGGTCTCGGTTTTGCGCCATCACGGTAACGGTTACCGAGATGAAGTTGCCCTTCTTGCTGGGGCGGGTCTTGATGGCTCCCTCCCCCAGATCGGGCGCGTGTCGACGTACCAGAGAGGCAACATGGAGATCAAAGTCGGTGTTGGCCTTGCCCATCGCCTTGATGCCGATTGCACAGGGGAACTCCAGTAGCCCCTCTTCTGGAAGTTCGAGTGAACTCATGGTTGCTGTCTCTGTTGCTGCTTGAAATCTTGCAGGTGGTGGTGGAGTTGCAGGGTTAGGGGGCCGACTGTAGCACTGGAGACAGGCTGCTGGTTGAGCCGGGTGACCGGGACAATCTCCTTGGTCGAGCTGGTTACCCAGATCTCCCCTGCCCGCTGCAGATCTGCCTCATAGATCTGCTGTTCACAACAGGGGATATGATGGTGTTGTGCCAACTCCAGAAGCAGATCCCGGGTGACCCCGGGAAGCAGATGAGGCCCTTTCGGCGGGGTGGTTACCACACCATCCAGTACGATGAAAACATTGCTGGCGGCCCCTTCGGTAACTTGACCATCACGGATCAGAATGGCCTCCTTGGCATCCTGATCCAGTGCGTGTTGGCGATGGAGTACGTTGGCCAGCAGGTTGATCGACTTGATATTACAGCGACTCCAGCGGCTGTCGCTTTCGGTAATGGCAGCAATGCCCTGCTGTAGCGTCTCTCTGGAGGTGCCTGTGAGTGGACTGCTCATCATGAATAGTGTGGATGGCGTATTGACTGCGGGAAACTGGTGGTCGCGCGGTGCGACACCACGAGTCAATTGCAGATAGAGGGATTGATCCTCACCGGTGTTGTGCTCGATCAGCGCCTGTAGCAGTGATTCCCACTCGGCGCGGCTATGTGGGTTGGTGATGCGTACCTCTGCCAGGCTGTTCTCCAGCCGCTGCAGGTGTTGCTGCAGGCGAAAGGGGCGTCTGCCATAGACCGGAATCACTTCGTAGACGCCATCTCCGAAGAGAAAACCCCGGTCCAGTACCGAGACTTTTGCATTTTCGATGGGCTGGAACTGCCCATCCAGATAGACGGTGGACATTGAGGAATCTTATTCGAAGTACATCATCACACTGTCTTTGAGATTGTTCCAGAGCCCCCCCTCCTGGATAGTCTCCAGTGCAACCAGCGGGGCCTCCACAACGGGCTTTCCATCCAGTGTGTAGGTGAGGGTACCCAGCCGGGTACCTTGCTCGATCGGGGCCTCCAGGGTTGAGTTCTCCAGTGCGATGCTGCTCTGCAGTTCATCAAACTGGTTGCGCCCAAGGGTAACCGTAAGGGGCTCGGCAACCCCCAGTGCGATCTGATCCTTGTCCCCCTTCCAGATCGGGGCAGACTGTAGCGGCTGCTGTGGAGTGGTCAGGGTCTGGGTCTCGTAGAAGCGAAAGCCGAAGTTGAGCAGTTTCTGCGTCTCCTGGGCGCGTGCTTCGGTCCCCTTGGTGCCCAGCACTGCAGAGATCAGGCGCATTCCATCCCGCTTGGCAGAGGCGACCAGGCAGTATCCGGCGGCCTCCGTATAACCGGTCTTGAGACCATCCACACTCTCGTCACGCCACAGCAACTTATTGCGGTTCTTCTGTTTGATCGGTTTTCCGGTGCGTGGATCCTTGCCGAAGGTGAACTCCTTTTCGGCGTAGATCGGATAGTAGTCGGGAAAGTCACGGATCAGTGCCTGCGCAAGCAGCACCATATCACTCGCACTGGTGTAGTGCTCCTCTGCAGGCATGCCGGTGGCATTTCGGAAGTGACTGTTCTTCATCCCCAGTATTTCGGCATACTGGTTCATCAACTGGGCAAAGGTCTCCTCTGCGCCGCCGATGTGTTCGGCCAGGGCGACACTGGCATCATTGCCCGAGGAGATCACCATGCCGTTGATCAACTCCTCGACCGTGATCTTGTCGCCGACCTCAATGAACATCTTGGAGCCACCGGTACGCCATGCCTTTTCGCTGATGGTGACCTCATCCTGCAGAGTGATATTGCCTTGCTTCAGTTCGCTGAAGATGGCATAGGAGGTCATGATCTTGGTCAGGCTGGCCGGTGCCAGGCGCTCGTGGCTGTTCCCTTCGGTGATGATGTGACCGCTGTCGGCATCAATCAAAATATAGGCTTTGGCCGCCACACTGGGGGCCTTGGGGATGATGCGTGGTGCCGCCGGGACACTGCTCCAGGTTATAAATAGTAGTAGGGTAAGTAGTTTGGGGAGGTGCATCATTTCCATAGCTCCTGCATTTCAGCTCTCTGTCGTTGGGGATCCCGGCTATTCTAACAGTGTGGCTACTGTTTTTTAATGATCCCTTCGATTCCCATCTGTGCCAGTTGCTGTTTGATCTCGTCCATGGCCTGCTCGTTGTGGTGCGGTTGCACCACTACCTGGTAGAGGGTGCGCCCCCCGTTTTGAGTTGTGCGTACCTCAACCGGTGCTGCGATAGGGGGACGAACGGCAATAACCTGTTGTGATACCTTGTTACGCAGGGTTTCTGCACTCTGTCGACTGCTGAAGAGGCCGAACTGGATATAGGGGGGCTGCTGGGCAACCGGAGGGGCATCCTCCGGGGTGAGTACCCGGATGGTTACCGGTGCGGTCCCTTTCTTGATCAGGTCCAGCTTCCAGGCGGCGGAGTAGGAGAGGTCGATGATGCGTCCATCGTGAAATGGCCCGCGATCATTCACCCGTACCACCACCTTGCGTCCATTCTCCTTATTGGTTACCTCGACATAACTGGGTAACGGCAGCGTCTTGTGCGCTGCGGTCATCTTGTACATATCGTAGGTCTCCATACAGGAGGTGGGTTTGCCATCAAAGTTGGGGCCATACCAGGAGGCGATGCCACTTTCGGTGTAACCAACAGCAGAGCGCATCGGCTGATAGGTTTTGCCCAGCACGGTGTAGGAGGGCATGTTGCCGTACTTGCAGAGTGGTTCATGTTTGGGGATGGCATCGGCGGCGGCAACTTCCCGTGCGGGCCGGGTCGGATCTCCGTCCGGAGCGATGATGGAGGCGATGTGGGAGAGTGTGCTGCATCCACTGTTGAGCGTGGCTACGGCCAGAAGTACCAGGAGGTTACGCAGCAGTTTCATTTTCGGCTACCTGGGGTTGAGTAGTGGCTGGTTGGTGGTAGGCACGCTTGATCTCTTCACCGAGTTGGAAAACGGCCATGGTGTAGAGGGTGCGGGGGTTGTAGCGGGAGATAACATAGAAGTTGTGCAGGGCGACCCAGTGTTCGATGCCTTGTTCCCCTTTCAGCTCCAGTAGCAGTGCCTCGGCATCGGCGGGGTAGTCGGCATCAATCTGAAACCCACTGTCGAGTATCTGTTGAACCTGAAACTTGGGGCGTAACTTCTTCAGCAGCAGGTGACGGTAGCTGGCTTCGGTAGAGAGAGGGAGGGTAAGGGTGCTGCCGAGCTTGATCCGGTTTGGATCCTGCTCGATAAAGGCGTTGGGGTTGAGCTGCTGGATCTGGCTCATGATGCCGCCCATGGATCCCCCCTGGTGGGCATAAACCTTGCGGGCAATGGTCCAGAGAGAGTCTCCTGTCGCCACGGTATGTTGAGTGGAAAGCGTAGTGGGTTGATAGTGTGCAGGGGTGGCAACCGGCTGTCCGCTTCTCCAGCCATGGTGGCGCAGATAGTTGGCAATGCTGCCGATGGCGTCTGCAGGCTCTTCCCGGTTCCAGATGTCCTTGTCGCCATCGTGGTCAAAATCAACTGCCAGTTTGCGGTAGTTGCTGGGCATGAATTGGGGGAGTCCCATGGCCCCGGCGTAGGAGCCGAGATAGCTGAACGGATCACGCTTCTCCTCGCGGGCAAACAGCAGGAATGCCTCCAGTTCGGCCGTGAAGAAACGCTCACGGCTGGGGTAGTTGAAGGCGAAGGTGGCCAGTGCGTTGATCACCGGGTTTTTTCCGGTGTAACCGCCATAGCGGGTCTCTACCCCAAGTACCCCCATGATGACATGGGCCGGGACACCGTACTCCTGCTCTGCCCGGGATAGCAGCGGTTCATGCTTTTTCCAGAATTTGACCCCATTGTTGATGAACCCCGGTTTTACATGCTTGCTGCGGTACTCGGCCCAGGGGCGGGATTCGGCTGGATTGTCCATCTTCGCCTTGCGCTTCTTCGAGGAGGTGGCGGGGCTGCTCTTCTTTTCTCGCAACGTGAGCTGATTGAGCAAGTCAGTGAGAGGTTCACGTTCAAACTGATGTTTACTGACCATGCGCTCGATAAAACGCTGCACGTTCTCCTGCTCGCTGAGTTTAGTTGGAACGGCTTCAGCCGGGCTTTGGGGGGCAACAGTTGCGGTTGGTGTCTCCACAGAGGTGGCCACCGGACTCTCCACGGCCCAGAGTGGAGAGGTCAAAAGAAGTGCAGGAATCAGTAAAAGTGTTTTTTTATCCATTGTTGCTTGTTGCTTGTTGCTTGAAAGGGGTTACTTAAAATCGTAACAGTAATGATGGTAGCTATTCGGATTGCCCCTGAAATTCGTCAGATCAAGGCAGAAAATGTGAGTTTACACGTGTAAATAACCATTTTCGAACACAGAGATGGCGGATTTCAGGGGTGAGCTGAATAGTTACGTTGCTTGTATCTTACTTGTCCAATAGTCGTCTGTGGGTCTGGATGGACATCAGGATGCCAAAGGCGGCCATCAATGTCACCATCGAGGTGCCCCCATAGCTGACCATCGGTAGTGGTAGCCCCACCACCGGGAGCAGGCCGCTGACCATGCCCACATTAACAAAAAAGTAGGTGAAGAAGATCATGGTGATGCCACCTGCCAGCAGACGGGTATAGGTCTCCTGTGCCTGGGCTGCAATCATCAATCCGCGAAAGATGATGAAGAGATAGAGGGTAAACAGAACCAGAACACCGAACAGGCCAAACTCTTCGGCCAGTACTGCAAAGATAAAGTCGGTATGGCGTTCCGGCAGAAATTCCAGCTGGGACTGGGTGCCGTTGAGCCAACCCTTGCCGAAGCCGCCTCCGGAACCGATGGCAATCTTGGACTGGATGATGTGGTAGCCGGTGCCGCGAGGATCACTCTCCGGGTTGAGAAAGGTGAGCACCCGCTGTTTCTGGTAATCCTTCATCAGATAGAGCCAGAGCACCGGCACCATGGCACCACCTGCCGCCACCAGGCCAATAATGATCCGCCAGGAGATGCCGGAGAGAAAGAGGACAAAGAAGCCGGAGCTGGCAATCAGTAGTGAAGTGCCGAGGTCGGGCTGTTTGGCAATCAGCAGTACCGGAATGATGATCAGCAGGGCTGCCACCAGCTGTTGTCTGGGAGGGGGGGGAAGTCGGTACTCCGAGAGATAGGCAGCCACCATCATCGGGATGATCAGCTTCATCATCTCGGAGGGTTGAATCAGGAAAACGCCGAGGTTGAGCCAGCGTTGGGCCCCTTTATGGCTCTCTCCAACGAGCGGTACCGCGATCAGCATCAGCAGTCCGATGATGAAGAGCCAGAGGGTGATGATCTTGAGCCAGTGCGGAGGGACTTGTGACATCACTACGAGCACGGTGAAGGCGATGCCCAGACGGGTGAGTTGCCGGTTCATCATTGCCAGATCAGCCCCGCTGGCACTGTAGATTACCAGCAGCCCGAACAGGCTCAGCAGGAGCAGGCCGGTCAGCAGCGGGAGATCGATATGGATTCGCTGCGAGAGGGGGATACGACGTTGGGTCTGGTCTATGCGTTTCATCCGCTTTGTCCCAGCAGGTAGCGATCCATGATCTGTTTGGCAATAGGGGCCGCTACCGAGCCGCCATGTCCACCATTCTCGACCACGACGGCGACTGCAATTTCCGGATCCTCCAGCGGAGCAAAGGCAACGAAGAGTGCGTGGTCACGCAGATGTTCGGGGATCTCATCCTCGTTGTACTCCTCATCCTGTTTTACCGTATAGACCTGCGCTGTTCCGGTCTTGCCGGCAATGGTGTATTTGGATTTCCGTCCAATGCGTTTGGCGGTACCCCGTTTGCTGTGTACGACCCGCCGCATCGACTCGAACACCTGATCCCAGTTCTTTTGATCCAGCACCTGCACCTGATTCAGGGGTTGATAGGGTTGCAATAGTGGGGTCTCTGCACCAGCGCCCCGGGTTGCATAGAGTAGATGGGATTGCATGCGCTGTCCCTGGTTGGCAAGGGTTGCTATCGCCGAGGCCAACTGTAACGGAGTGGTGGTGAAGAAGCCTTGACCAATCCCTACGCTGAGCGTCTCTCCTGGATACCAGGGCTCCTCGCGATGGGTCTCTTTCCAGCTTCTGGAGGGCATCACCCCGGGTTGCTCTCCGGTGATGTCGGCACCGGTACGTGAACCGAAGCCAAACTGCGTCATGTACTGGTGGATCGAATCAATTCCCATCTTGAAAGCAAGGTCATAGAAATAGACGTCACACGATTCGACAATGGCCTTGTCTACATCGGTTTTTCCATGGCCACGCTTTTTCCAGTCGCGGTATTTGTGTTTGTACCCCTTGATCCGGTACCAGCCGGGGCACCAGGTCTGCTCTTCCGGGTGGGTGTGTCCCAACTCCAGCCCGGCCAGTGCAACCAGTGGCTTGATGGTGGATCCGGGAGGGTATTGTCCCCGCAAAAAACGGTTGAAGAGGGGGCGCTCCCGGGAGTCACGCAGCTGTTGGTAATCTTTGCTACTGATGCCATTGACAAAGAGGTTGGCATTGAAGGAGGGCTTGCTCACCATGGAGAGAATTTCACCACTCTTCGGGTTGATGGCAACGGCCGCCCCCCGGTAGTGTCCCATGGCCTCGATGGCGATGGCTTGCAGATTACTGTCGATGGTCAGGTAGATGTCATCCCCATGTGTGGGTTGAGTCTCTTCAAGCGTACGGATTACCCGACCCAACACATCACTCTCTACCTGTTGAACCCCCGGTGTTCCATGGAGGATTCCCTCGTAGTAGTGTTCGATGCCGGTTTTTCCAATGTGTTCGGTTGCCTGGTAGAGAACCGGGTCGAGCTCCTGCAGCTCCTGTTCATTGATGCGGCCGATATAGCCGATCAGGTGGGCGCTGAGTGCAAACAGGGGGTAGTGACGTGACTGGTAGTCCTGTATCGCAACCCCGGGGAACTGGTGGCGGTTGACCTCAAAACGGGCAACCTCCTCCGGGTTGAGAGAAAACAGGAGTGGAACGGCCTTGAAACGGCGTGAACGTTTGCGCTCCTTGTGAAAACGTTCCAGGTCCTCCTCGTCGATCGGGAGCAAGCGCTGCAGCTGTTGCAGGGTGAGGTCGAGATCCTCCACCTTGCTCGGGGTGATTTCAAGGCGGAAGGTGGTGCGATTGTTCGCCAGTATGATGCCGTTGCGGTCATAGATTCTCCCGCGACTCGGGGCGAGGGCGATGGTGTGCATTCGGTTGTCATCGGAGAGGGTGCTGTAGTGGTGGTGTTGGGTGATCTGCAGATTTACCATGCGAGCCACCAGAACCAGAACCATCGCCACTACAAAGGCTGTCGCAACCACTACCCGGTTGCGGAACATCCTGGATTCATGGCGGTGATCCTTGATTGCCGGAATCATGATTGTTGATAAGGGTGTAGCAGACGATCCCCCAGCAGGTACAGAAGGGGCCAGCACAGTGGGGTGGTGAGCAATGGTCCCCAGAACGACCACCCCGCAACGGTTCCATCGGTAGTGCGATGCACCAGGTATTCCAGTATCAGGTTGGCGGCAACAATCAGGGTCAGAATCAGCATCTGCTGGACGATGGCAAAGAGACGAAAGCGCTGGTGAAACAGCAGAGCGATGTAGGTGGTGAAGGCACAGCTCAAAGCGTGCACTCCCAGCAGTGATCCGGTCATAGCGTCTGCCAGTGCGCCGATGACCCAGCTGCGAAGAATACCGCTCTGCAGGGGCAGGTAGACCCCCACATAGAACAGCACCAGCGTGAGCCAGTGGGGGCGCATTGGGCGTAGCCACTCCGGTAGCGGCAGCAGTGTGAGCACAATCGCGCCTGCAAGCAACAGGAGTATGGTGCCACCATAGCGTCTATTTGAGGGGCTCATCGCTTCTGCTCTGCAGGTTTTGCGAGGGAGGCGGGCCATACCAGCAGGACCTCCCGGCTGCGCTCGAGATTGGCTGCTGCCCGCAGGCTGGCGTGGGCAAACCGGGCCCCTTCCACACTGTCCACAATGTCTACCGAACCGACCGGATAGCCATAGGGGAAACGTCCTCCCAGGCCTGAGGTGATAAAGGTATCTCCAACAATCAGGTCGCTATCCGTCGGGATGAAGCGGAGTTTCAGCTGATTGGGGTGGCCGGTACCGATGGCAATCGAACGCAAGCCATTGCGGCGGTTCTGAACCGGTATGGCGTGGTGTGGTGAGGAGAGCAGTAGTGCGGTGCTGGAGTGGCGGGCGGTACGAACAATCTGCCCCATGATACCGTTTGCGTCCATCAGGGGTTGTCCTACATAGACTCCATCCTGTTCGCCCTTGTTGAGCACGATCTCCTGACTGTAGGCATCGAGGTCGATGGAGACGATCTCTGCCAGCCGTACCCGGTCCTCCTGATGGGTGGTGCCGTAGATGAAGGAGGCGTTGAGCAACTTTCTCAGGCGGCTGTTTTCTGCCTCGAAGGCCTCTTGTTTTTGTAGATTATGCTGCAGCAGCAGGACGCGGCTGCGCAGGCTGGCATTCTCCTCCTGCAGCGACTCCCGGGATTGGATCCCCTCGGAGAGCCAGTTGAAAATGGTGCGGGGCAGGCTGACCAGTTGTTGCGCAGGGTGCACGGCGGTCTCTACCCAACTGCGCAACAGATGCTCCTTGTGAAAGCGGTGATCCACTGCAATCAATACCAGGGAGAGCAGTGCTACCACCACAATCTTGAGGGTTAGGGTGTCCCCCCGTTTGAAGATGGCTCCGCGAGTGGCGGCGTTGTCAGGCACAGCGTAAATCAGTCACTGAGGAAAGAGGCACTCCCCATCTCGTCCATCAACTCCAGAGCACGGCCCCCTCCGCGGGCAACACAGGTGAGCGGATCCTCTGCCACGGTTACCGGCAGGCCGGTCTCCTCGGTCAGCAACCGATCCAGATCACGCAGCAGTGCACCACCACCGGTCAGTACCATGCCGCGTTCGGAGATGTCACCTGCCAGCTCGGGTGGGGTACGCTCGAGTGCATCACGTACCGCCCGGATAATCTCCGAGAGCGGCTCCTGCAATGACTCCAGGATCTCATTGCTGTTGACGGTGAAGGCGCGGGGAATCCCTTCGGCCAGATTGCGTCCGCGCACCTCGATCTCGTTGATTTCGTCACCGGGAAAGGCACTGCCGATCTCCATCTTGATGCGCTCGGCGGTAGCCTCACCGATCAGACTGCCGTAGTTGCGTTTTACGTAGCTTACGATCGACTCATCAAAGCGGTCGCCTCCGACACGAACCGAGGCGGAGTAGACCACGCCGGCCAGTGAGATGATTGCTACCTCGGTAGTTCCACCACCGATATCAACCACCATCGACCCTCCGGGCTGTTCTACCGGCAGACCGGCACCAATCGCAGCGGCCATCGGCTCTTCGATCAGATGTACCTCGCGGGCACCAGCGCCCTCGGCCGACTCCTTGATGGCACGGCGTTCCACCTGGGTAGCACCACAAGGGACACAGACCAGTACACGGGGACTGGGCTTGAAGAAGCGGTTCTCGTGCACCTTGCGGATAAAGTACTGCAGCATCTTCTCGGTGATGTTGAAGTCGGCAATCACCCCATCCTTGAGAGGGCGAATGGCGGTAATGTTGCCCGGGGTACGGCCCAACATGCGCTTGGCTTCGGCGCCGACTGCGGCAATCGATTTGTTGCCGCGCCCCTCTTCACGGATAGCGACAACCGAAGGCTCATCCAGAATGATCCCCTGGTTTCTTACATAAACCAGTGTGTTAGCCGTTCCCAAGTCGATTGAGAGGTCATTGGAGAACATTCCGAACAGGCGTCCAAACATCGTATTTCCTTGCTGATAGTTTACTGATAGTTATGGCTGGAGTGAAAAAACCGGAAGACTCTACCAGCCGTACCTGTCAGGAGCAACCAGTAAGGCGAGGAGCGCACTGAATCGTCACTATTGTTGTAGCCACTATGGGAGAGGTTATGCTACTTTTACCCGCTTTATCTGCGGGCATCCTCGGTTGTCCAGCGGTATCTGATGTGGAAGCAGAATCAGGATATCTTTTATGTCACTTGAAAAACAGGATGTTGAGAAGATTGCCCACCTTGCCCGGTTGGCAATCGATGAATCGGCCATTCCCGGCTATGCGCAGGACCTGTCGGGAATTCTCGGTCTGGTCGATCAGATGAATGCGGTCGATACCGACGGGGTAGAGCCACTGGCCCATCCACATGATGCGATCCAGCGTCTGCGTGAGGATCTGGTTACTGAACAGGACCAACGTGAGTTGCTGCAGTCCAATGCGCCGCAGACCGACTCTGGTCTGTTCCTCGTTCCAAAAGTGATTGAATAGCAGTAATCGCCCAATTTACCCCTGTGCAGCTGCAATAGCGCTGTTTGAAAATGGTCATTTACACTCGTAAGCCCACATTTTCTGCCTTGCTCCCGGGTTGCACAGAAACAATCTGAACGGTTACTGATCAGCCAAAATATCAAGCAACAAGCAAAAATAGAATGAAAGAGAAGACACTCACAGAACTCTCGACGATGCTGCAGAACAAGGAGGCATCGAGCGTGGAGTTGACTCAATATTATCTGGATCGCATCGAGCGGCTGGATGGTGGACTCAACAGCTTTATCTCGGTAACTGCAGAGGCTGCAATCGAGCAGGCGCAGGCCGCGGATGTGCAGATCGCTGCCGGTGAGGCAGGGCCACTGACCGGGCTGCCAATGGCACACAAGGATATCTTCTGCACCCAGGGAGTGCGTACCTCCTGTGGTTCGAAGATGCTCGATAATTTTGTTGCCCCCTACAACGCCACGGTGGTGGAGAAGATTGGTGATGCCGGGATGGTGATGCTGGGCAAAACCAATATGGATGAGTTTGCAATGGGCTCCTCCAACGAGACCAGTTTCTACGGGGCTGTGAGCAATCCATGGAATACCGACTACGTACCGGGTGGCTCCTCCGGTGGTTCGGCAGCGGCAGTGGCGGCACGGTTGGCGCCGGTTGCGACTGGTACCGATACCGGTGGTTCAATTCGTCAACCGGCGGCGCTGTGTGGCATCACCGGGCTGAAACCCACCTACGGACGAGTCTCCCGTTGGGGAATGATTGCCTTTGCCTCCAGTCTCGATCAGGGCGGTCCGATGGCACAAAGTGCCGAGGATGCTGCGCTGCTGATGAATGCAATGGCCGGGTTTGACTCCAGGGATTCCACCAGTATTGATCGTGAGGTACCGGATTACACCGCAACCCTCAATGACTCTCTGCAGGGGGTGAAGATCGGGGTCCCTTCCGAGTACTTTAGTGAAGGGCTCGATGGTGGGGTGGAGAATGCGGTGCAGGAGGCGATTGCCGAATACCGCAAGATGGGGGCTGAAGTGGTGGATATTGAGCTGCCCAACACCAATCTCGCGGTACCGACCTACTATGTGGTCGCGCCTGCAGAGTGCTCTTCCAACCTCTCCCGCTATGATGGAGTCCGTTTTGGTCACCGCTGTGCAGACCCCAAGGATCTGGAGGATCTCTACAAGCGCTCGCGTGGTGAAGGCTTTGGGGATGAGGTGAAGCGCCGCATCATGATCGGTGCCTATACCCTCTCCGCCGGATACTATGATGCCTACTATCTGAAGGCACAACGTCTGCGTCGTCTGATCAGCGAGGATTTCCAGAAGGCCTTCGAGAAGGTTGATGTGATCATGGGGCCGGTGACTCCGAACACCGCATTCCGCAAGGGCGAGAAGGCGGATGATCCGGTATCGATGTACCTCTCCGATATCTACACCATTGCGGTCAATCTGGCCGGGCTGCCGGGGATGTCGATCCCGGCTGGCTTCAGTGACGAGATGCCGGTTGGACTACAGTTGATTGGCAACCACTTCAGTGAAGCCAAACTACTCAATCTGGCCCACCAATATCAGTTGGCGACCGACTGGCACCGTGTGCTGCCCGCGTATGCAGAAGGGGAGGTGAAGTAATGGAATGGGAAATGGTGATCGGGCTGGAGATCCACGCACAGCTCGCAACAAAGACAAAAATCTTCTCGCCGGCATCGACTGCGTTTGGCGCCGAGCCCAATACTCAGGCGTGTGCGATTGATCTCGGCATGCCCGGGGTATTGCCGGTGCTGAACCGGGAGGCGGTGCGGATGGCGACCAAGTTTGGTTTGGCGATCGATGCCGAAGTGGCGCACAAGTCGGTCTTCGCCCGCAAGAACTACTTCTATCCCGATCTGCCCAAGGGCTACCAGATCAGCCAGTTCGAGCTGCCGGTGGTAGGCAAGGGTGAGATCGAGATCGATCTGCCGGATGGTTCCACCAAGATGATCGGCGTCACCCGCGCCCATCTGGAGGAGGATGCCGGCAAGTCGTTGCATGAGGACTACCACGGCATGAGCGGGATCGACCTCAATCGTGCCGGTACCCCGCTGCTGGAGATCGTCTCCGAACCCGATATCCGCTCGGCGGCCGAGGCGGTCGCCTACGCCAAGAAGATCCACTCACTGGTGCAGTATCTGGAGATCTGTGATGGCAACATGCAGGAGGGCTCCTTCCGCATGGATGTCAATATCTCGATCCGTCCGCAGGGTCAGGAGAAGTTTGGTACCCGTGCCGAGATCAAGAACCTCAACTCCTTCCGTTTCATGGAGAAGGCGATCGCCTTCGAGTTCGAGCGTCAGATGGATACCCTCGAAGAGGGCGGTGAGGTGGTACAGGAGACCCGCCTCTACGATGTCGACAAGGGCGAAACCCGCTCCATGCGCTCCAAGGAGGAGGCCAACGACTACCGTTACTTCCCCGATCCCGATCTGCTGCCGCTGGTGCTGGATGACGACTATATCGAGGCGGTGCGCAAGGAGTTGCCCGAGCTCCCCAATGAGAAGAAGCACCGCTTCATCACTCACCTGGGTCTCAGTACCTACGATGCCAGCGTGTTGACCGGCAGTCGTGAACTGGCCGCCTATTTCGAGGCCACTGCAGGAGCGGCGGGTGGTGAGAACAAGCTTGCCGCCAACTGGGTGATGGGGGAACTCTCTGCGGCCTTGAACAAGGATGGCACCGACCTGGCGGACTCTCCAGTCAGCGCCGAGATGCTGGGTGGGATGATCCAGCGCATTTCCGACAACACCATCTCCGGCAAGATCGCCAAACAGGTATTCGAGGCGATGTGGAATGGTGAGGGCGATGCCGATACCGTAATCGAAAAGAGGGGGCTGAAGCAGATTACCGATAGCAGTGCGATTGAGGGCATGATCGATGAGGTGATTGCCAATAATCCGGCTCAGGTGGAGCAGTACAAGGCGGGTAAGGAGCAGTTGCTGGGCTTCTTCGTGGGGCAGGTGATGAAGGTCTCCAAGGGACAGGCCAACCCCGGGCAGGTCAATCAGATCCTGCGGGATAAGCTGAAATAACCGCCTCTGTTCCCTCCCTCATAATCGGCTATCATGCAACTAGTCGCGATCGCTGCCGGGGGTGCCGCAGGTGCGGTAATGCGTTACCTCACCGCTAATGGGGTCTACGCCTGGCTTGGACGCGGGTTTCCATGGGGAACCCTGGTGGTCAATGTGGTTGGCTCGTTGTTGATGGGGCTGCTGTTTGTGCTGTTGACCGAACGTCTGGCGCTGGGGGCACCATGGCGAGCTTTTCTGTTGATCGGTTTTCTTGGGGCCTTCACCACCTTTTCCACCTTTTCGCTGGAGACGTTCAACCTGCTGGAGGGGGGGCAACTGCTACGTGCATTGCTCAATATGGTAGCTAGTGTGGTGCTCTGTGTGGCGGCGGCATGGGCAGGGGTTGTATTTGGACGGATGGCTTGGGGAGGATAATGCAAAAGCAGACAACGGTAACCATGGTGCGTATCTATCTATCGGAGGAGAGGGCGCACCTGGATCGATTGCTGACACAGCTGCAGGAGGTGGAGCAGCTGCGAGGGGTTACCGTGTTTCGTGGTATCTCCGGTTTTGGCGAGAGTGGTACCCTGCATAGTGGCAGGCTGTTGGACCTCTCCCTCAATCTGCCGGTAGTGGTGGAGTTCTTCGATACCCCGCAGAAGGTGGAGCAGGTGTTGGAGGATCTTGCACAAACAGTTGATCCAGCTCATATCGTGAGCTGGCAGGCGACACAGATAATGAGCTGAATAGAGTATTGATTGAACCATGTTAGACCCGAAACAAATACGAGAAGATCTGGACGGAGTGGTGGCCGGATTGGCCCGCCGTGGATTTGTCCTGGATAGAGAGCAGATGGTTGCACTGGAGGCACGCCGCAAGGAGGTGCAGGTGCGTAGTGAAACCCTGCAGAGCCAGCGGAACACCAGGTCGAAAGGGATTGGACAGGCCAAGGCCAGAGGAGAGGATATTCAGCCCCTGTTGGCGGAGGTGGCAGAGATCAAGCAGGCGCTGGAGCAGGCAGAGGCGGAGCTGGGTCAGGTGCAGTCGGAGTTGAGTGAGTTGATGATGGGGGTGCCCAACATTCCGCATGGTTCTACTCCGGACGGCAAGGGTGAGGAGGAGAATGTCGAGATCCGGCGTTGGGGGGAGCCGCGTGGCTTCGAGTTTGAACCGAGAGATCATGTCGACCTTGGGGTGGAGCTCAAGGGGATGGATTTTGAGCTGGCGTCCAAGATCACCGGCTCCCGCTTTGTGGTGATGCAGGGGCAGATCGCCCGAATGCACCGGGCACTGATTCAACTGATGCTGGATACCCACACCTCGGAGCATGGCTACACCGAGCTCTACGTCCCCTATGTGGTCAATGCCGATAGCCTGCGGGGTACCGGTCAGTTACCCAAATTCAAGGAAGATCTGTTTGCGCTCGGTACCGCCGGAATTCCGGAAGAGGAGCAGGCACGAGACTACTATCTGATCCCCACCGCCGAGGTGCCGGTCACCAATATTGCCCGTAACGAGATTCAGTCGGCGGCGCAACTGCCCCGAAAATTTGTTGCCCATACCCCCTGCTTCCGAAGCGAGGCCGGCTCCTATGGGCGCGACACCCGCGGCATGATTCGTCAGCACCAGTTCGAAAAGGTGGAGCTGGTGCAGTTGGTGCGTCCCGACCAGTCTTATGAGGCGCTGGAGTCATTGACTGCCAATGCCGAAACCATTCTGCAGAAGCTGGAGTTACCCTATCGGGTGATGGCACTCTGCACCGGGGATATCGGTTTCTCCTCGGCCAAGACCTATGATCTGGAGGTGTGGCTGCCGGGGCAGAGTGCTTACCGTGAGATCTCCTCCTGCAGCAATTTTGAGACCTTCCAGGCGCGCAGGATGCAGGCACGCTGGCGCAACCCGGAGACCGGTAAGCCTGAGCTGCTGCATACCCTTAACGGTTCCGGGTTGGCGGTTGGACGTACCCTGGTGGCGGTGATGGAGAATTATCAGCAGGCAGATGGCTCGATTGTGGTGCCCGAGGTACTGCGTGGCTATATGGGTGGTTTGGAACAAATTTGTATTCCTGAGTAAGAGAGACATTATGGATTTTTTGCCGATTTTCATGGATGTGCGGGATCGTGTCTGCCTGATTGTGGGTGGTGGCGAGGTGGCTGCACGCAAGGTGCAGATGTTGCTGCGGGCCGGGGCCCGGATCGAGGTGGTAGCTCCACAGTTGGGAGCCACCATGGAGGAGATGCAGCAGCAGGGCCAGGTGGAGTGGGTCAAGGCTCCGTTTGAGGCGAGCCATATCCAGCATCCGGCACTGGTCTATGCGGCTACCAATGATGCAGAAGTGAACCGTCAGGTTTCGGAGTTGGCCAAGGCGCGGGATATTCCGGTCAATGTGGTCGATACCCCGCAGCTCTGTAACTTCATTACCCCTTCCATCATCGACCGCTCTCCGGTGGTGGCGGCGATCTCAACCGGAGGTGCCTCCCCGGTGCTGGCCAGATTGATTCGCTCCCGTCTGGAGTCGATGATTCCGGCCGCCTATGGCCACTTTGCAACCCTGGCGGCCAAGTTCCGTGACAAGGTGCAGGAGAAGATTGAGCCACAGCAGCGTCGCCTGTTCTGGGAGAAGGCGTTCCAGGGGCCGATTGCGGAGATGATCTTCTCCGGCCGTGAGCGGGAGGCGGAGCATGCTCTCAACAAGATGGTCGAAACCTGTTGTCGGGCGGATGGCGGAGAGCCACTCAATAGTGGAGAGGTCTACCTGATCGGAGGTGGACCGGGTGACCCGGATCTGTTGACCTTTCGTGCGCTGCGGTTGATGCAGCAGGCCGATGTGGTGGTCTACGATCGCCTGATCTCCCCCGCAGTGCTCGATCTTACCCGGCGTGATGCCGACCGTCTCTATGTGGGCAAGGAGCGTGACAACCACTCGGTTCCGCAGGATCAGATAAACCAGTTGCTGGTCGACCTCGCCAAGGAGGGAAAACGGGTCTGTCGCCTCAAGGGGGGGGATCCCTTTATCTTCGGGCGTGGTGGTGAGGAGATTGAGCTGCTGGCAGAACAGCAGATTCCGTTCCAGGTGGTGCCCGGTATCACTGCCGCCTCCGGCATCTCCTCCTATGCAGGCATTCCGCTGACCCACCGTGACCATGCACAGTCGGTCACGTTTGCCACTGGTCACCTCAAGGATGGTACCTCCAACCTCAACTGGCAGGCACTGGCACAGCCGGGACAGACCATTGTCTTCTATATGGGGCTGAAGGGGATCGAGACCATCACCAGCAAACTGATGGAGCACGGAATGGATCCGAATACTCCGGCTGCGTTGGTACAGAAGGGGACCACGCCGGATCAGGAGGAGTACATCGGCACCCTGGAGAGTCTGCCGCAGATCGTCAAGGATTCCGATATCAAGCCGCCCACCCTGACCATCATCGGTAGTGTGGTGACCCTGCATGACAAGCTCGACTGGTTCCAGCCGGACGAGCAGCGTGGAAACGAGCCCCGGGTTTTCTGAGCGTGGCAGAGGAGAAGAACGCAATTCCGGTGATCCCGGATGAGTATTTTGTTGCCGCACTGCGCCTGATCGGCATGGCCAGTCTGGAGGGGGCCTATCACGCCTCCGAATTCCGCAAGGTGGGAGAGGTTTACGACCTGCTCAACGAGCTGCTGGAGGTGTATGCCAGGGATGAGGAGGAGAGTGTGTTGGCGCAACCATCTGCGCAAGAGGCGGAACCCGCGCGGCTCTCCATCGACCACCTCTTTATCATTGAAACAGCAGTTGCCTTTGCCTTGGAACGGGGTAAACTGGAGCAGCAGAAAGCGTTGGCCGAGGCGGTGCGGGCCGGTTTCAAGGAGCACAATGATGCAATTCGCAACCAGTCCGTAGCCACCCAGAGTGAGGCTACTTCCGGCTGAACAACAACCGTAACCACTTGAGGAGTTGAGAAGATGCTAGTCAAAGATATTATGAGCCGCCATGTCCGTTCCGTAAGTCCGGATACCCCAATGCGTGAAGTGGTCTCGGCAATGACACTCTATCGTGTCAGCGGCCTGCCGGTACTGGAGGGGGAGAAACTGGTCGGCTTTATCGCCGAGAAGGATGTTCTGCACCATCTGTTCCCATCCTTGGAGGAGGCGATGACCCAGGGAGGAACCTTCGACTTCGAGGATATGGAGGGTAACTACTCTCAGGTGGTCAACCTCAAGGTCAGTGACCTGATGACAACCGGTGTCATTGGGGTGAGCGAGGATATGCCGATTCTCAAGGCAACCTCATTGATGGTACGCCACAAATTCCGTCGTATTCCGGTGGTCGATGGGGATCGTCTGCTCGGGATGATGAGCCTGGGCGATGTACACAAGGCAATCTTCAAGAAGTCGATCGCCGATGTCTGTGTGAAGGTGTAGCTGGCCTGATTTAAAACTGGCCTCCCCGACAGGGGTCGAACCTGTAACCTTGCCCTTAGGAGGGGCACGCGCTATCCAGTTGTGCCACGGGGAGAGGCGGGCCAGTATAACCAAACAGGATCAGGTTGTGGAGCGACAGTACAAGATTCTCGACAAGCAGATTGTTTTTGACGGTTTTTTCCGTATGGAGAAGTACCGGCTGAGCCATACCCTGTTTGAGGGGGGGTGGACTCCGGCACTCTCGCGTGAGCTGTTCGAGCGGGGCCATGCAGTTGCCATTCTGCTCTACGATCCTCGTGAAGATGCGGTGGTTCTGGTTGAGCAGTTTCGTATCGGCTGCCTGGATCGCTCAGGCTCTCCCTGGCTGCTGGAGATTGTGGCCGGTATGGTAGAGGAGGGGGAGACGGAGGCGTCGGTGGCACGCCGGGAGTCGGTAGAAGAGGCTGGCTGCAGTGTGGGGAGAATGGAGTTTATCGCCCGTTTCTGGGTCAGTCCGGGCGGAACCTCGGAGACCATTGCCCTCTACTGTGGCGAGGTTGACGCAACCCTGGCCGGTGGTGTGCATGGGCTGGAGCATGAGGGGGAGGATATTCTGGTTCATGTGTTGCCCTACGAGGCGTTGGTGGAGCGGCTACAGCAGGGCGAGATCAACTCGGCAACCCCTCTGGTTGCGGTGCAGTGGTTGATGATGAATCGTGAACGGCTGCAGCGACAGTGGGGGCGACCACTCTGATAGAATAGCCGGATGCAGCGAACCCGGTACCTTCGGCAGAACACACAACAGCGGCACACCCCTCTGGTGGTGCGGCGGTTGGTGCGCCACAATCTGGGTGCGTTGATGGCCCTTTACGAAGAGAACAGTACGCTTTTGTGGCGGTTGATTCCCGAGGTAAGGGCGTTGGCTGCCAACCATCAGCAGCAGATTGATCAGCCGCTACCGTTGATACTGAAGATTCACCAGCAGAGCCCCTATACCACCACCCTGACCCTTACCCACCGCTTTATCGGCGAGCATGGGGAGGAAGAGGAGCCCTCAGCCAAAATACGCCTCTATCATGACAGTGACCAGTGTGAGGTGATGTCGCTGAGCCAGGGAGAGTCTCTGCGCTCCTTCCTCTCGCTGGTGAGAAGTGGTGAGGAAAATCTGGATGTACGCTGGCGGCTCAACCTCTTTCTCAACCAGTGGTTGCGCTACTGCATTGAACAAAACTATCAATTTTGTCAATGATTTCAAAAGTAATGACAGCTCCTGTCTGCGACACACTCAAGCACCTCCTTGTGCCGCTCGACCGTGGGCATCCCTGCCCACAGACGGCCGCAGACCAGGACTGTCATTACTTTCGAGACGATTTATAGTAACGCCTCTTGAAATTGTCCGAGGCTGTCCCCATCAATCTGCGCAACCCAGTTGGGATAACCGTAAAACAACGTATTGAGTAACTATTTACAGGAGAGAACAAGGGATGACGACCGAAGCGCACAAGGAGACCATGGGATTTCAGGCAGAGGTGAAGCAGCTGCTGAATCTGGTGATCAATTCGCTCTACAGCAACAAGGAGATCTTTCTGCGTGAGCTGGTATCGAACGGCTCGGATGCCTGTGACAAACTCCGCTTCGAGGGGTTGTCGGATGATGCGCTGTATGAGGATGATCCCGACCTGAAGGTGGAGATCACCGCCGACAAGGAGGGCAAGACTCTCACCATCGAGGACAACGGCATCGGCATGAATCGCCAGGAGGTGATGGAGAATATCGGTACCATTGCCCGCTCCGGTACCAAGTCCTTTTTTGAAAAGCTGACCGGGGATCAGAAGCAGGATTCCCACCTGATCGGCCAGTTTGGTGTCGGCTTCTACTCCTCCTTTATTATCGCCGACAAGGTGACCGTAGAGACCCGTCGTGCCGGACTGGCGGCCGAGCATGGGGTGCGCTGGGAGTCTGCTGGGGAGGGGGATTACACCCTGGAGACCATCGACAAGCCGCGCCGGGGAACCCGTATCACCATGCACCTGCGGGATGGCGAGGATGAATTTCTCGACAAGTGGAAGCTGAAGTCCCTGGTACACAAATACTCCGAACACATCACCCTGCCGATCATGATGGAGCCGGATGCTCCCCCACCGGCCGAAGAGGGAGAGGAGCCGAAAGAGGTAGAGCCATGGGAGCAGGTCAACAAGGCAACTGCGCTGTGGACTCTCAATCGCAACGAGATCTCCGAGGAGGAGTACAAGGAGTTTTACAAGAGTGTCGGCCATGACTGGCAGGATCCGATGGAGTGGGTCCATGCCCGGGTTGAGGGAAATCTTGAATACACCCAGCTGCTCTATCTCCCCTCCAAGGCGCCGTTCGATCTTAATGATCGTGAGCGTGCCCACGGTATCAAGCTTTACGTGCGCCGAGTCTTCATCATGGAGGACACCGAGAAGCTGATGCCCACCTACCTGCGTTTTGTGCGTGGTGTGATCGACTCCAATGACTTGCCGCTCAACGTCTCGCG
>CAYFNH010000018.1:0-31576 GCA_964344435.1 uncultured Piscirickettsiaceae bacterium
CAGGTTTTGCCCAGAGGTTGGATGGCTTCAAGTTTGAAGTCACGGATTCAGGATAGAGTAGCAAGCAGTTATGTCCAATTACGACGCCTCGGCCATCGAGGTACTCTCCGGTCTGGACCCGGTTCGCAAACGTCCAGGCATGTATACCGACACCACCCGTCCTAACCATTTAGTGCAGGAGGTGCTCGATAACAGCGTGGATGAAGCGATGGCCGGTCACGCCAGCCAGATCGAGGTGACGGTACACAAGGATGGCTCGGTGACCGTTCAGGATGACGGTCGTGGCATGCCAACCGATATCCATCCCGAGGAGGGGATTCCCGGGGTTGAAGTGATCCTTACCAAGCTCCATGCTGGCGGAAAATTCTCCGGCAAGAACTATCAGTTCTCTGGTGGGCTGCACGGGGTAGGGGTTTCGGTGGTCAATGCCCTGTCGAAGCACCTCGAGGTGTGGGTGCGTCGTGGTGGTAAAGAGATGAATATGGCCTTCGGTGACGGCCTCAAAAAGAGTGATCTGGAGGAGGTCGGTACGGTTGGCAAGCGCAATACTGGTACCACCATCCGCTTCTGGCCGGATGCCTCCTTTTTTGACTCCCCCAGGATTTCGTTGCCTCGACTGCGCCATGTGATGCGGGCCAAGGCGGTACTGCAACCGGGGCTGCGAATTACCCTGCTGGATGAGGCCAGTGGTGACCAGGATGAGTGGCACTATGAGGATGGCCTCAAACAGTATCTGATGAGTCAGGTGGGAGACCTTCCTTCAGTACCGGAGGAGGAGCCCTTTATGGGCAGCAGCAACAGCGAACATGAAGCGGCCGAGTGGGCGGTGGTGTGGCTGACCGAAGGGGGGGAGTCGGTTGCAGAGAGTTATGTCAATCTGGTACCGACTGCGCAGGGGGGAACTCATGTCAATGGTTTGCGTGCCGGGTTGACCGAGGGGGTGCGTGAATTTTGTGAGTTCAGAAACCTGTTGCCACGCGGCGTCAAGCTGACCCCGGAGGATGTCTGGGAGCGGGTCGGCTATATCCTCTCGGTGAAGATGGCAGACCCGCAGTTTGCCGGTCAGACCAAAGAGCGGCTCTCTTCACGAGAGGTGGCGGCCTTTGTCTCCGGCGTGGTCAAGGATGCCTTCAGTCTGTGGTTGAACGAGCACCCGGAGCTGGGTGAGCAGATTGCTGAACTGGCGATCAACAGTGCCCAGAGCCGGATGCGTTCGCGCAAAAAGGTGGTGCGCAAGAAAATCACCAGTGGCCCTGCACTGCCGGGCAAACTGGCCGACTGCTCCAGTGCCGATCCACTGCAGGGGGAGCTCTTTCTGGTAGAGGGGGATTCGGCCGGTGGCTCCGCGAAACAGGCGAGAGACCGGGAATTTCAGGCGATCATGCCGCTGCGGGGCAAGATCCTCAACACTTGGGAGGTGGATCCCGGACAGGTGCTCGCCTCACAGGAGGTACATGACATCTCTGTGGCTCTTGGTATGGAGCCGGGCAGTAGCGATCTGACCGGGCTGCGCTACGGCAAGATCTGTATCCTCGCCGATGCCGACTCCGATGGGTTGCACATTGCCACTCTGCTCTGTGCGCTGTTCCTGCGCCACTTCCCGGCTCTGGTCAGAGAGGGGCATGTCTATGTGGCGATGCCACCGCTGTTCCGTATCGATATCGGCAAAGAGGTCTATTATGCGCTGGATGAGGCGGAGAAGCAGGGCATTCTCGACCGCATTGAATCGGAGAAGAAACGGGGCAAGGTCAATGTCCAGCGCTTCAAGGGGCTGGGCGAGATGAATCCGCTGCAGCTGCGTGAGACCACCATGGCGACCGAGACCCGTCGCCTGGTACAGCTCACCATCGATGCCGATGACGAGAGCCACAGCGTAATGGATATGCTGCTGGCGAAGAAGCGTGCCGGGGATCGCAAGAGCTGGCTGGAGAGCCGTGGGGATCTGGCTGAGGTGTAATGGTCTGCTAAACCAGCTATAAGTTAATGATTACCTTAGATCCCGACAACAAACCGCTCTGGCCCGGCTTTGAGCAGTACTACAGCACCTTTGCCGCCGAGTGTTCGATGGATGAGTACCGGGTGTTGCAGGTACTTTCACTGTCAGACCTGCCGCTACCGCCGGCAACCCTGGAGCGGATACTCACTACCCTGGGCTGGAAGAGCGAGAGTGGCAAGTTACTGGCACCGCACTACAAGAAAAAACTGCCGCAGTGGCGTCGGCGCTGGGAGCAGGAGGAGTGGGCCAGTAGTGATAATGAGCGTTTGCGCTGTAGCCGTTTTCTGGTTGATCTGCTCTCGCGCCAGCTGGTGGTCGATGGAACGGTTGATGTGGTACTGGAGGCGATCAACCGTCATATCAGCGCCGGTTACTGGGCCACCGGTGTGGATCCGGAGATGCGCCCGCTGCGGGCTGCCTTCTATGGCGAGGATTGGGGTTACATTCAACGTTGGTTGGAGCTGGATCAGGATAATCCCTGGCAGGGGGAGCTGAGCAGTGACCAGGAGGAGGTGATCACCAACCTCTGTTACTTCCCGGTGCAGTCTGCCTGGTTGCAGCGACTGCCGGACTGGCTTCACTACCATGCACTGGTCAACCCCATTCGTACCGATCTGCTGGAGATAGAGGGTACCCCGCTGCTGTGGGATTTCTGGGTGCAGCAGGTGGAGCCACGGGTCACGGCACAGCCGGAGTTGGCACCGGTCGCCGCCACCTTTCGTATCTATCGCGGTGAGGCGGAGCAGGCCGAGGCCCTGCTGCAGGGGGTTGAGTCACCCATTGCCGAACAGCTGCGCGGCTGGTGTGCCATGGTTGCGGACGATTTCACCAGGGCGCGTACAGCGTTGGTGGCGGAAAAATCGTATCCTGAAGAGGGGCCGGGCCCCCTGTTTCTGCAGATGCTGGCGCTATCGGATGGGCATTATGTGCAGCTGGAACAGGTGGTGAAGCTGGCTACACGGCATGAGTCATACTGCAGCCGTGTCGGGCGTTCGTTAATGGATGAGCCATTTGGGCTCTCGGTGTTGATGATGCGTGAGGTGGCTCGCCTGTTGATGGGAGAGGTGAACCTTCAGCAGTGTCCTCTGTTGCAGCGAGAACGGATCCATTCGGCCTGGGATCAGTTGATCCAGGCGATTGCCCGTTACTGGATCGGGGAGTCGATCAGTGCCGAGCATATGGCCTCTCTGCAGTCCCATGCAGAGCGGGCAGGGGCGGTCGGGGTTGCGCTCTACACACGGCAGTACGAGCAGTTACAGCAACAGATCGAGGCAACGGCGCAGGGTCTGGAGCGCAGCACGGTCGATGGGTGGGCCAGCCTGATTCGTCCCAAGCAGCCGTGGGAACGGGTGCTGGATGCAATCAATGGCATGGCGCTGCAGGGTGAACCGGGACAGCAGCAGGTGCAGGACGACACCCAACTGCGGTTGGCATGGCGCATTGAGAAGCAGGAGCAGGGGCTTCCCCAGCTGCAACCGCGCGAGCAGAAGCTCAACAAGAGTGGGCGCTGGAGCAAGGGGCGTGCGGTCTCCTTGAAAAAACTCTATGAGGAGCGGGTTCAATACCCCTATCTGAGTGAGCAGGATCAGCGTATCTGCAACACCATCAGTGAACGCACCAGCCACACCGGCTACCAGCGCAAGCAGATTCATGAGTTCCATCTGGAGCAGGCTCTGTGGCAGTTGTGTGGCCATCCGGCGGTAGAGCTGGAGAGTGGGGTTACGGTTGATGTGGTACAGCAGGAGCCTGCACTGGAGGTGGTCGAGGTTGAAGAAAATACCTCCCTCAAGGTGCAGCTGGTTCCCTATCCTCCCCAGCTGGATAACGGCAGTTATGGCAACCTGGGAACCCACTGGGAGGGGGGGCGACGCCTGGTGATCTCCCGTTTCGAGGCGCCTCATCTGCGCGTGGCCCAGATTCTCGGTAGCAGCGGGGTCACCATTCCGATGGCGGCGAAACAGCGCCTGCTCGACAGTATTTCCGCGATAGCCCCGCTGCTGACGGTTCACTCCACCATTGGTGGCGCTGCCGCCGGGGTGAAGCAGGTGGATGGAGAGTCTCTGCCGCATGTCCACCTGTTGCCGGAAGCGGGTGGCATTCGGATCAGCTTCTGGGTGGCGCCGATGGGGGAGAGTGGTCCCCGCTTCTACCCCGGCAAGGGGGGCACGGTGGTGTTTGGTGAAGTCGATGGCCAGCAGCTGCAGGCACACCGCAATCTGCAGCAGGAGCAGAAGCGCGCATTGAATATCCTGGGGCAGTTGGAAGAGGTGGTACCCACGCTGCTGCTGGATGTGGAGCAGGAGCACCTGCTTGACGAGCGTCTGGTGGAGGATCCGGAGGCGGCTCTGGAGCTGCTCTATGTGCTGCGTAACCTTGCAGAAGAGGAGGCACGCCTCGACTGGCCACAGGATGCGCGCATCCCGCGAATCAGTGATATACGTCTGGGGCAGATGCGCATCGGGGTGCAGGAGAGCAGAGAGTGGTTTGCACTGGAGGGGGAGTTGCAGGTGAGCCAGAGCCAGGTGGTTGCCCTCAAGGAGCTGTGGCAGATGATGGAGCATGGCAGTGGCCGCTTCCTGAAGATGGAGGATGGCACCATCCTCGCGCTCAGTCGCGAGCTGCAGCGGCGACTGGAGATGTTGAAGAGTTATGGGGGTGCCGATAACAAGATTCACCCACTGGCACTGTCGGCGATGGATGAGGCGCTGGAGGGGATGCAGTTTCAGGCCAATACCAGCTGGGAGGAGCAGCGCCAGCGGATTGAAGAGGCCAACCATCTGCAGCCGGTTTTGCCGAATACACTGGAGGCGGAGCTGCGCGATTATCAACTGCAGGGGTATCAGTGGATGGTACGACTGGCCCACTGGGATGCCGGCGCCTGTCTGGCCGATGACATGGGGCTGGGCAAGACCCTGCAGGCCCTGAGCATGGCACTGAGCCGTGCTGCCAATGGACCCACACTGGTACTCGCACCCACCTCGGTCTGCATGAACTGGGCGGAAGAGGCGACCCGTTTTGCCCCCACCCTGCGCCCCGCCATTTTTGGCGACTACAGCGGGGAGGAGCGAACCGGACTGATTGAGGATGCCACTGGTTATGATCTGATCATCTGCAGCTATGGACTGCTCCAGCGTGAGGCCAAATTGCTGCAGTCGGTTGAGTGGCAGACTGTGGTGGTTGATGAGGCGCAGGCGATCAAGAATGCAGCCACCAAACGTTCAAAGGCGGTGATGGGGTTGAACGGGAAGTTCCGCCTGGTCACTACCGGTACCCCGATTGAGAACCATCTGGGGGAGCTCTGGAACCTGTTTCGCTTTATCAATCCAGGCCTGCTCGGCTCCCTGGAGCGTTTCAATGAACGCTTTGCCCGCCCCATTGAGGTGGAGAAGAGTGATAGCGCACGACAGCGGCTCAAGAGTCTGATCGCCCCCTTCATTCTGCGTCGACTGAAACGGGACGTACTCTCCGAGCTGCCACCGCGCACCGAAATTACCCTCCATGTCGAGATGCGGGAAGAGGAGACGGTCTTTATGGAAGCGCTGCGACAACGCTCGATTGAACGGATTGCCACCCTGCGACAGGGAGCGGAACAGGGGCCACAGCACCTGCAGGTTTTGGCGGAGATTACCCGCCTGCGACAGGCCTGCTGTCACCCCAGACTGGTTGACCCCGACTCTGCCGTGACCAGTGCCAAGCATCGGGTCTTTGCCGAGGTGGTGGATGAGCTGTTGGAGAATGGCCATCGTGCGCTGGTCTTCAGCCAGTTTGTCAGCCATCTTGCGCTGATTCGTGAACAGCTCGACAAGAGAGGGGTTCGCTACCAGTATCTCGATGGCTCCACCCCGGTGGGCAAACGCAAGCAGGCGGTCGATGCCTTCCAGGGGGGGGAGGGGGAGCTGTTTCTGATCAGCCTCAAGGCGGGTGGATCGGGGCTCAACTTGACTGCAGCCGATTATGTGATTCACATGGATCCATGGTGGAATCCGGCTGTGGAGGATCAGGCCTCTGACCGAGCCCATCGCATGGGGCAGACCCGCCCGGTGACCATCTATCGATTGGTGGTGAAAGGGACCATCGAGGAGAAGATCGTCGACCTACATCAGCACAAGCGTGACCTTGCCGATCAACTGCTGGAGGGGAGTGATCAGAGTGGCAAGCTATCGGTCGATGAGATGGTTGCCCTGATTCAGGATGCCGCTGGGTAGTGGACTGTTCGGGGGTTTGCTGACAAGACTAGAATTCCAGTTTGGCGTAGGCGGCCACCAGCCACTTGGTACCGGCCTCGGGGAAGTGAACCTGAATCCGCGCCTGCGGCCCGCTTCCCTCCAGCATCAGTACCGTGCCTTCGCCAAACTTGCCATGGCGCACCTGTTGTCCGGGGTGGAGACCGGTACCGGAATCCTCCACGATGCGGCTGGATCGGTGACCACCGCCATAGCTTGCCAGCTGGCTACTGACCGGGCGGGAGATGGTTGCACGAATGCGTACCTCCTGCAGCAGTTCAACCGGGATCTCGCGGATGAAGCGGGAGGCGCGTTGATACTTTTCCTGCCCATAGAGGCGGCGGCTTTCGGCATGGGTCAGGGTTAATCGCTCACGGGCACGGGTAATGCCGACATAGCAGAGGCGACGCTCCTCCTCCAGCCGTTGCGGGTCATCGGCAGACATGCTGTGGGGAAAGAGCCCCTCTTCCATCCCGCTGATAAATACCTGGGGAAACTCCAGCCCCTTGGCGCTGTGCAGGGTCATCAGCTGTACGCAGTCCTCCCACTCATCGGCCTGGGTATCGCCCGCCTCCAGTGCAGCCTGAGCGAGGAACTCATCCAGCACATTGAGGGTCTCGTCCTCGGGAGAAAACTGTCCGGCAGCGGTGACCAGCTCCTCCAGGTTTTCGACCCGAGCCTGTGCTTTCTCCCCTTTCTGGTTCTTGAAATGGTCGAGCAGGGTAGAGTGCTCCAGTGTCAGTATGAGCTGCTCTTTGAGAGAGACATCGGTACTGATCTGTGCCATCTTTTCGATCAGCTGCAGAAACCCCGACAGTGCATTGCGGGCCCGTGCCGCCAACTGGGTTCCCTCACTCTGCTCGGTTGCAGCCTGCCACATCGAGATCCCGGTACTGTTGGCATGTTCGCGCACGATCTCGATGGTGCGTATGCCGATGCCCCGGGTCGGGGTATTGACCACCCGCTCGAAGGCGGCATCATCATTCCGGTGTGCGATCAGCCGCAGATAGGCGAGGGCATCCTTGATCTCGGCCCGTTCAAAGAAGCGCAGTCCCCCATAGATGCGGTAGGGGATGTTGCTACTGAGCAGGGCCTCCTCCAGTACGCGGGACTGGGCATTGGAGCGGTAGAGGATGGCGCACTCCTCTCGCTTGCCCCCCTTATCGACCCAGTGCTGGATCTGTTCGGCGATAAAGCGCGCCTCATCCAGATCGTTGAAGGCGCTGTATAGCTGGATCGGCTCACCGTCACTGTCCTCGGTCCAGAGCTCCTTGCCGAGTCGTCCCGGGTTGTTGTCGATCAGTGCATTGGCGGCATTGAGGATATTGCCGGTGGAGCGGTAGTTCTGTTCGAGACGAATGGTTTCTGTATTCGGGAAGTGTTTATCGAAGTGGATGATGTTTTCAATCTTTGCATTGCGCCACCCATACACCGATTGGTCATCATCTCCTACCACAAAGATATTTCCTGACTCACCACACAGCAGCCGCAGCCATGCATACTGGATGGTATTGGTATCCTGAAACTCATCTACCAGCAGATGGCTGAAGCGGTTGCGATAGTGAGTCAGCAGTTCCGGGTTCTTCAGCCACATCTCATGGGCACGCAGCAGCAGCTCGGCAAAGTCGACCAGTCCACCGCGTTCGCAGGCCGCCTCATAGGCAAGGTAGACCTGAACCATCTGGGTGAGCCAGTGGTCATGACCCGGGTCGATCTGCCCGGCACGCAGCCCCTTGTCTTTCTGTTCATTGATGAACCAGGTGGCCTGCTTGGGGGGCCAGCGCTCCTCGTCCAGATTCATCTCCTTGATCAGTCTGCGTATCAGCCGCAGTTGGTCCTCACTGTCGAGGATCTGGAAGTTCTGTGGCAGCCCCGCCTCCTGCCAGTGGCTTCTCAGCAGGCGGTGTGCCAGTCCATGGAAGGTACCGACCCAGAGGTTTCCAGCTGGCATCTTCAGTAGCGATTCGATGCGCCCCTTCATTTCCCGTGCCGCCTTGTTGGTAAAGGTAACCGCCAGAATGGACCAAGGCGAGACCTGCACTGCCTCGATCAGCCAGGCAATACGGTGTACCAGAACCCGGGTTTTACCACTACCGGCCCCGGCCAGTACCAGGGTATTGCGGGATTCGGTGGTGACCGCCTGACGCTGGGCCTCGTTGAGCGGGTCGATGATTTCGGTGATATCTTCCAATTGGGGTCAGTTCTAACTTTCAAGCATGTTGGTTGGGTATAAATCTCTCGTAAGTAATGGCAGCCCTGATTTGCGGCCGTCTGTGGGCAAGGAGGCCCACAGTCGAGCGACACAGGGATGTGCTTGAGCGTACCGCAGTCAGGGCTGCCATTACTTTTGAAATTATTACCGTTTGAGGGGCAGTAGTTTAACCGTGTGGAGGGGTGTATGCGAGTGCCCAGAGGTCGACCTTGGTGGCCCCAGCCTGTTTGATCGCTTGAGTGAGTGCTGTCAGGGTGCTGCCGGTGGTGACTACATCATCAAACAGGGCGACATGTTTTCCTGCAAGTGATCCGGAGTAGGTAAAGGCCCCTTTCAGGTTCTGTTTGCGCTCTGTTGCACTTAACTCCATCTGTGCGGTGGTGGCACGATTACGTCGACAGTGGGTACGATCCAGTGGAATCTGTAGTGCTCTGGCAGGCCCCTTGATGATTTCGATGGCCTGATTGAAGCCACGTTGACGCTGTCTTTGGCGGTGCAGTGGTACCGGAATAATCAGCTCCGGGTGTTCAAGTGGGGTCTGTTGCAGGTGGGCCTCGAACAGCAAACCAAACAGACGGGCCAGGTGGAGCTTGTGGTCAAATTTCAGCTGGTGGATCAGCGGGGAGAGTGGCTCACGGTAGAAAAAGGGGATGGTCACCTGGCTCCACTCGGTACGGTTGAGCAGCTCCAGCGGTGGATGTGCAAGGTCGGGTAGTTTGGGTCTGCAGTGGTTGCAGAGAGCAATCTCGCTGTGAGCCGGCTGTTTACAGAGGATACAGGGCTCTGCAGGGAGCCACGGCTGTATGGCTTTGTATACTTTCTCTAACATCACAGGTTGACAGTGCGGTAAGATGCCCGTTTTTCAAAACGATAGAGTATAACAATGAGCGAGATACCATCTGCAACCGTGGTGGTTCGCAGTGACTGGACGTTGCAAGAGGTAGAGGCGCTGTTTGACCTCCCCTTCAATGATCTGCTGTTTGAGGCACAGCGGCTGCACCGCAAGACCTTTGACCCCAACACCGTGCAGGTGAGCACGTTGATGAGCATCAAGACCGGTGGCTGTTCGGAGGACTGCAGCTACTGTTCACAGAGTGCGCGTAACAACACCGAGCTAGAACGAGAGAAGCTGGCCGAGGTGGAGGCAGTGCTGGAGGCAGCACGTGAAGCGAAAAAGGCGGGCTCCTCCCGCTTCTGCATGGGGGCGGCATGGCGCAACCCGAAGAGCAAGGATATGGAGCGGCTGCTGACCATGGTCAGTGGGGTCAAGGCGCTGGGGATGGAGACCTGCATGACGCTGGGGATGTTGACCGAGCATCAGGCGAAGAAGCTGAAGAAGGCGGGGCTCGACTACTACAACCACAACCTCGACACCTCCGAAGCGTATTATGACAAGGTGATCACCACCCGCACCTATCAGGATCGGCTGGATACGCTGGAGCATGTGCGCGATGCCGGGCTCAATGTCTGCAGTGGCGGCATCGTCGGCATGGGGGAGTCACGCCAGGATCGTGCCGGACTGCTGGCAACCCTCGCCAATCTGCCCAAACAGCCCGACAGTGTGCCGATCAATCGGCTGGTCAAGGTGGCGGGTACTCCGCTGGATGATATGGAGACCCTGGAAGAGCTCGACCCGCTGGAGTTTGTGCGCACGATCGCGGTTGCAAGGATTTTGATGCCGAAGTCATGGGTACGGCTGTCAGCAGGGCGAGAGTCGATGAGCGAAGAGCTGCAGGCACTCTGTTTTGCCGCTGGGGCCAACTCCATCTTCTCCGGTGAACGGCTGTTAACTACCCCCAATGCAGGAGAGGCGCGTGATGCCACCCTGTTTGCCAAGCTGGGGCTGAAGCCAGAGGCCGGGGAAGAGGTGGTGTTGGGGTAACAGCGGACCTCACGCAAAGACGCAAAGGCGCTAAGAAAAGTGTATTTTCTATCTTAGGGCATTTTAAAAAGGTATAGATAACGGTATTCAAAGTGGTTCAGCAAGATTCTTTTTTTATCTCTTTGTGCCTTTGCGTCTTTGCGTGAGGCATCAGTATGCTGGACTATCCACTACAACAGGAGCTGGATCAGCGGAAGGCACAGAGCCTCTACCGCCAGCGCCGTATCGTTGCCTCCCCTCAGGATGTGGAGCTGGAGATCAATGGAGAACGCTACCTCTCCTTCAGCAGTAACGACTATCTGGGGCTGGCCAACCACCCGGAGGTTATTGAGGCCTTCCGGCAGGGGCTTGCCCGTTGGGGAGTTGGCAGTGGTGCGGCCCATCTGATCACCGGCCATACGGCAGCACACCATACCCTGGAGGAGGCGCTGGCTGATTTTCTTGGTTATCCGCGTGTGCTGCTCTTCAGCTCTGGCTATCAGGCCAACCTCGGGGTGCATCAGGCCCTGTTGGGGCGCAGTGATCGCACCATCCATGATCGTCTCAACCATGCCTCGCTGCTGGATGGGGCCAGGCTAAGCGGGGCCAAGCTGTTGCGCTATGCCCATACCGATATGGATGCACTGGAGCAGCGTCTGGCTACGCCTGCATCAGGACGAACCCTGGTGGCAACCGATGGGGTCTTCAGTATGGATGGCGACACCGCCCCACTTCCGGCGCTGGCCAATGAGTGTCGCTGTGGTGGGGCGACCCTGATGGTGGATGATGCCCACGGCATTGGTGTACACGGCACAGAAGGGCGGGGCACGGTCTCCAAATTCGGCCTCTCTGCGACAGAGGTGCCGATTCTGATGGGGACGCTGGGCAAGGCCTTCGGGGTCTCCGGCGCCTTTGTCGCCGGTAGTGAAGCGTTGATTGAGACCCTGATCCAGCAGGCACGCACCTATATCTATACCACTGCCACCCCGCCAGCACAGGCAGAGGCGACCCTGAAGGCGTTGCAACTGCTACAGGCGGGAGAGGATCGGCGTGAGCAGTTGCAGCAGTTGATTCAGCGTTTTCGTAGTGGCGCGGCAGAGTTGGGGCTGCAGCTGATGAACTCCGCTACCCCCATTCAACCACTGTTGATCGGAGCGGCGACCGAGGCGGTGGCGCTCTCTGAGCGGCTGCAGCAGAGCAAGATTCTGGTGGCTCCGATCCGTCCCCCAACGGTACCCGAGGGAAGTGCGCGGCTGCGTATCACTTTTTCGGCCAACCATACCCTCGAGCAGGTGGATCGGTTATTGGAGGCACTACGGTGAAACCGCATCTGGTATTGATCCATGGCTGGGGCTTCAATGGTGCGGTGTGGGATGGACTGCTTCCCGCATTGCAGGCCCATTTTGAGTTAACGGTGATTGACCTGCCCGGTTATCGTCAGCGCCCTCTGTTGGATCAGATGAATCTCTCGGCAATGGCTGCCGATGTGGCTGCGCAGGTGCCGGAGCAGGCGATCTGGCTGGGGTGGTCGCTGGGGGGGCAGGTGGCGCTGCAGGCGGCGATCGAGATGCCGCAGCGGGTTGAAAAGTTGTTGTTGGTGGGGGCAACGCCAAAGTTTGTTGAGGGGGGCGGTTGGCGTTCGGCGATCAAACAGAAGATTCTCGATGATTTCGGTAGCGAGCTGATCCGTTCACGCGAGACCACCATCGGCCGCTTTATCACCCTGCAGATGTTGGGGGTGAAGGGGGGAAGGGAGCGGGTTCAGGAGCTGAAGCAGGCGCTTTCTGAGGCACCACAACCGGGCACGTTGGAGGCAGGATTGGAGATTCTGAACCAGACTGACTTCCGCTCTCGTCTGAGTGAGATTACACAGCCCACCCACTGGATCATGGGGGAGCGGGATCAGCTGGTACCGGCGAATGCAGGGGAGGCTGCAGCGGCAGCAATGCCCCATGGTAGTGTGGCGACCATTTACGGTTCCGGCCACGCACCGTTCCTCAGCCATGCGGAGCCCTTTATTGAAGAGGTGGTGCGCTTTGCAGGATAAGGCGTACCAGCTGCAGCGTCGACAGATCCGTAGCAATTTTGGTCGGGCAGCGGGCAGTTATGATGCGGTCGCACAGCTGCAGAGAGAGGTGGCAGAGCGGATGCTGGAACAGTTCCAGTATGAGCGCATCGATCCGCGCACTGTTGTCGATCTCGGTGCCGGTACCGGCTACTGTACCCGTGGGCTGGAGAAACGGTTCGGCAAGAGTCGCATCATTGGAATCGATCTGGCCGAGGGGATGCTGCAGCAGGCACGCAAGCAGAGGCGCTGGTTGTCGAAGCAGCGCTTTATCTGTGGGGATGCACAGCAGCTGCCACTGATGGATGAGCGTGTTGACCTGATCTTCTCCAACTTTACCCTGCAGTGGTGTGAAGATCTGCAGTCGGTTTTTCAGGAGTGTTTGCGGGTATTACGCCCTGGTGGGCTGCTCACCTTCTCTACACTGGGTGCCGATACCCTGCAAGAGCTGCGAACCGCATGGGCCGGGGTGGATGATCAGATCCATGTTAACCGCTTTGTGGATCTACAGCAGGTGGGTGACTTGCTTTTGCACCTCGGGTTTGCCGAGCCGGTGACCAGTGTGGATCGTTTTACCTTGAGCTACCCCGGTGTGATGGGATTGATGCGGGACCTGCAGGGGCTGGGTGCGACCAATGTCAACTCCGGACGGCGTAGGGGGCTGATGGGGCGTTCGGTACTGCAGCAGTTGGAGCAGGGCTACCCTTCGCGCACCGATGAGGGACGTATCGAGGCCAGCTGGGAGGTGGTTTATGGTCATGCCTGGAAGGGGGATGGCTTCGGCAAGCCAGAAGCCTTCTCATTCCCGCTGAAAAATTTCATGGTTTCATGACCGTATGAATCTTTGCAATACCTGATATAAATAGTTGGTCTTGACAGTGTGGTGGGAATCGTTATTATTCACCCACTCGAAATATTGAGAAGATTCATTTTTTTCGAACCAATCGACCGAGGAGGCTGCAACCAGTCAGTGGGTCGTAAGCAGATACAGATTTCCAAATAGAGTAAACAACAAGGAGTTCAACATGAGCGTATTAGTAGGACGCGAAGCACCAGACTTTACCGCCCCAACCGTAATGGGCAATGGCGAAATCAACGCCGAGTACAACTTCCATGAGGCGAAGAAGGGCAAGTATGCCGTGGTCTTCTTCTATCCACTCGATTTCACCTTCGTCTGTCCATCAGAGCTGCTCGCTTTTGATCACCGTATGGCCGAGTTCGAGAAGCGTGGGGTAGAGGTGATTGGTGTCTCCATCGATTCTCACTTCACCCACAATGCATGGCGTGAGACAGAGACCAAGAATGGTGGCATCGGTCCGGTGAAGTTTGCGATGGTTGCAGATATCACTCAGAACATTACCAAGGATTACGGTATTCAGGTTCCTGGTGGCGCACCAGCACTACGTGCCTCTTTCCTGATCGACAAGGACAATGTGGTACAGCATCAGGTGGTTAACAACCTTTCACTGGGCCGTAATGTGGATGAGATGATCCGTATGGTAGATGCCCTACAGTTTACTGAGGAGCATGGCGAAGTCTGTCCAGCGGGTTGGCAGGACGGCGATGCGGGTATGAAGCCAAGCATCAGTGGTGTTGCCGAGTACCTGGCAGAGCATGCAGAAGAGCTGTAACATCAACTCCGGTTGATGTTAACAAGGGCGCCCCCGAAGGGGCGCCCTTTTTTGTTGTGTCGAGGTAACTCACACTCCGTTTCGCAGGCAAGCAGTTACCTGTTGGATTAGTTGGCGTAACCATTAGTGACACCACCGCCACTGGCTGCCCAGCTCAGCGGAGAGGCTGCGGTAGGGGTCAGAATATAGGTGTCGGTTGCAAGGATGCCGTTGGCGGCATCGGGAGTGATGGTGATCACGCCATTGGTGGTGGAGACCGAGTCAACTGCGCCAGCAACCGAGGTGGTGTTGGCCGGTACTCCATAGCTGCCACCATCGCAGTCGGCCAGGGCTCGACGGATCTGATAACACTGTTCAACACCAATCTTCACCGGCTGGGCAGCCATCACCACCTCGGCATAGTGGGCCCGGGTGGTGTATTGGGTATAGGAGGGGATTGCCAGTGCTGCCAGAATGGCAATGATGGCGATTGCGATGATTAGCTCAATCAGGGTAAATCCACGCTGTACGGTATCTTGTCCCATCTCCTTCCTCCTCCTGAATTTATGGGTATCCATGACTTCAAAAGAAATGGCCGCTCCTGCCTGCAACACGCTCAAGCACATCCTTGTGTCGCTCGACTGCGGACGTCCCTGCCCGCAGATGGTCGCAGATCAGGACAGCCATTACTTTCGAGATGACTAACTAAATCGGAATCGATCTTACGGCAGAAGGCAGTAGAAAGGGAACTGTTATTATTTTACAAAATGTTACAGGATTCCTCAGTGGGAACGTGCAAGCGTGAATTGTGCCAGTGAAATCAGGGCATCGCGATAGCGGGATTGTGGTACTTGCATGGCGGCTTGTGTGGCCTGTGCTACCGCTGCTTCGGCAGCCTTCAAGGTATAGTCAATGGCATCGGTACGGTGAATGGTCTTGAGGATGGCATCAAACTGCTCTCCTCCCCCCTGTTCAATGGCATTGCGAATGAGCGTCCGCTCCTCCCCTTCACTGTTTTCCATGGCGTGGATCAGAGGCAGAGTCGGCTTTCCTTCGGCGAGGTCATCGCCAACATTCTTGCCCATCTCCTCGGCAGAGGCGCTGTAGTCGAGCGCATCATCAATCAGTTGAAAGGCGTTACCGAGGTGTTTGCCATAGCTCATCAGTGCAGTTTCAATTTCGGCTGGCTGGTTGGTGATAACCGCACCGAGTTGCGCACCTGCCTCGAACAGTTTGGCGGTCTTGCGGTAGATCACCTGATAATAACGCGCCTCGGTGGTGTCGGGATCGTTACAGTTCATCAGCTGCAGCACCTCCCCCTCGGCAATTACGTTGGTGGTTTCGGCCAGAATTTCCATGACTCTCATATTCTGCACCTCTACCATCATCTGGAACGAGCGGGAGTAGAGAAAGTCACCCGTCAGTACCGCTGCCTGATTGCCAAAGACGGCATTGGCGGTCTCTTTGCCACGACGCATTTCGGAGGTATCCACTACGTCATCATGTAGCAGGGTGGCCGTATGGATAAATTCGATCACTGCCGCCAGCTGGATTGCATTTGGGGTGGTTTTTGCGCAGGCACACGCAGCCAGCAGGACTACCATTGGTCGGATACGTTTGCCTCCACCGGCAATGATGTAGTGCCCCAGCTGGTTGATCAGCACCACATCGGAGTGCAGGCGGTTGAGGATCAGTGCATCAACCGCCTTCATCTCATCCTCAATGAGGGTGCGAATCTCTGCAAAAGTGAGGGTGTTGGACAAGGTGGACTCGGTAACAATGGGTAAAAAACAGTGGCATCGTAGAGTCTACCTCAATAAGGGTCAAGCAGTGGTTCAGAGGAGTGGATCTGTTCTACTTATGGGGATGTAAAAAGAAGCGACATCAATTCTTACATTCAACCATGATTGTGATACGATCCACCATTACCGCACACCTCTGTGACGGTCTCTTCTGCTATCTTGCAGTGGGTTGTCGAGAGGGAGCGCGATACAATAATAAAATAATGGAAAACAGGGAGGTTCAATGGAAATTACATTGACCGATGCGTTGATTGTTGCGGGAACCGGTATGGCGGTGATTTGGCTGTTTCAGTGGTATATCAATACCCATCCAAAAGGGTGTTGTGGAATACGCAGGGCAATTCTGAAGGATGAGGATCTTCCTTTGAACAAGGTGATGCAGGCCCGGAAAGAGGAGATTGGGATGGGTACTGTACAAGCGGTACAACCGCATAATTGACAATATAAAAGAATGCTAATATAATCTGCTGCTCAGACCCTCAGAGGGTACCCTTCGGAAATTTCCTCCTCCTTCTTTCGTAGGTTCCCCCCCCCCTCTGAGGGTCTTCTCCATTCCAGCTAATCTTCCCGGCTGTCCATCAAACAAGTATTACAAATACGCACATTTGCGTATTGTATTCTTTCTCTGTATCCCGGAGACTCTGTGTTATTGGGGCACGAACCGGGAGCATGAGATGGGGACACTACTGTTGGTTGGCTTGGGGGGAGTGGCGCTGGTTGCGGTACTGATGATTGCTTGCAAGAACTGTGGGCATGCGCACCTGCTTCATTAGGGAACCTCTGAATAAGTCTGAGTAATTTGAATCGCGCCTGTAGCGTTCAAGATCAAGGCGGAGATCGCAGCCAATAGCAGGCTATTAGCAAGATCTTCAACGAAGATATTGGGCGCTACAGGCGTTAGGCATTTGCTCATGACTTGTTCAGGGGTTCCTTAGCCGGAAATCAATCTACCCGAGCACTTGTTCATAGTCCACGCTGTCTGCAGACAAGTGGTATGAGAGTTCGTGTTGTGTATGCGGGGTACTACTGCTCGCGAGCAATCGCCCGATAACCGATATCGGTACGGTAGTAGAGATCCTTCCACTTGATCTGACGAGTCAGTGCATAGGCTCGCTCCTGTGCTTGTGAAACACTTTCACCCAGCGCGCAGGCACAGAGTACGCGGCCACCGGCAGTGACCACATCACCCTCCTGGTCGGCAGTACCGGCGTGGAACACCTTCTGGTCGGCCACCTCTTCAGTGGGTAGACCGGAGATCACATCCCCCTTGTGGTAGCTTTCCGGGTAGCCCCCAGCAGCCAGCACCACACCGAGGGAGGGGCGTGGATCCCACTGTGCCTCGGTCTGGTCCAGCTTCTGGTCAATCGCCGCATTGCAGAGCTCTACCAGATCGGATTGCAGGCGCAGCATGATCGGCTGGGTCTCTGGATCGCCGAAACGGACGTTGTACTCCAGCACCTTGGGGGTGCCATCGGCATCGATCATCAGACCGGCGTAGAGGAAGCCGGTGAAGTCATTGCCCTCTTCGGCCATCCCCTGGATGGTGGGGTAGATCACCTCATTCATCGCCCGATCATGAATCTCCTGCGTCACTACGGGTGCCGGGGAGTAGGCACCCATGCCGCCGGTATTGGGGCCTTGATCATTATTGTCGCGTGCCTTGTGGTCCTGTGAAGTGACCATCGGCAGCACGTTCTTGCCATCGGCGATGACGATGAAGCTCGCCTCCTCTCCCTGCAGAAACTCCTCGATCACGACCTTGTGACCGGCATCCCCAAAGGCATTACCGGCCAGCATGTCACGTACCGCAGCCTCCGCCTCCTCCAGTGTCTGTGCAAGGATTACCCCCTTGCCTGCGGCGAGACCATCGGCCTTGACCACAATCGGAGCCCCGACCTTCTGCAGGTAGGCCAATGCCTCATCCAGATCGGTGAAGTTGCCATAGGCAGCGGTCGGGATATTGTGACGGGCGAGGAAATCCTTGGTAAACGACTTGGAACCCTCCAGTTGAGCCGCCCCCTTGCTGGGTCCGAAGCAGCGTAGCCCGGCTGCCTGGAAGGCATCGACCACACCGAGTACCAGTGGTGCCTCGGGACCGACAATGGTGAGATCCACCGCATTGTCCTTGGCAAAGGCCACCAGCTCATCAATCGCCTCGACCCCAATCGCCACATTTACCAGCTTCGGTTCACGTGCAGTGCCCGCATTACCAGGGGCCACATAGACCTGTTCGACATCGACAGACTGTGCAGCCTTCCAGGCCAGTGCATGCTCACGACCACCATTTCCAATTACCAGTACTTTCATCATCTGTTCCCTTAAATTTTGCCTCACGCAAAGGTGCAAAGATAAAAGCGGTTGCTTTTGAAAGGATGTAAAGTAAGTGCTTACTTCAGACATCAAAAAGTCATGTTGAAGATGGGGATAGGCCCCATAGCGTCTTTGCGTGAGATGGCTTTTGATTTTTAGTGTCTAAAGTGTCTCATGCCGGTGAATACCATCGCCATGCCGTGTTCATCGGCTGCAGCAATCACCTCTTCGTCGCGCATGGAGCCACCGGGCTGGATTACTGCGGTGATGCCTGCCTCGTGGGCCGCATCGATGCCGTCACGGAAGGGGAAGAAGGCATCGGAGGCCATCACCGATCCCGGTACCTCCAGCCCGGCATGTTCTGCCTTGATTCCGGCGATACGGGCGGAGTTGATACGGCTCATCTGGCCAGCACCGACGCCGATGGTCATGTTGTTCCTGCCGTAGACGATGGCGTTGGATTTGACGAACTTGGCCACCTTCCAGCTGAAGAGCAGGTCGCCCATCTCGGTTTCGGTTGGTTGGCGCCGGGTAACCACACGGGTCTCGTTGGTCAGCAGCAGGTCGGCATCCTGTACCAGCAGTCCACCATTGACTCGCTTCATGTCGAGACGGGCCTGCTCTTCGGCCCAGGAGCCGGATACCAGCAGGCGAACATTCTTCTTCTCGGCCACCACTGCAACCGCCTCATCGGAGACCGCCGGGGCGATGATCACCTCGACAAACTGGCGCTCGACAATGGCACGGGCGGTCTCGCCATCGAGTGGCTGGTTGAAGGCGATGATGCCACCAAAGGCCGACTCGGGGTCGGTGGCGTAGGCGCGGTCATAGGACTCCAGCAGGCTCTCGCCATAGGCGACCCCACAGGGGTTGGCATGCTTGACGATGACACAGGCGGGGGACTCATCGAACTGTTTTACACACTCCAGCGCCGCATCGGTATCGCCAATGTTGTTGTAGGAGAGCTCTTTGCCCTGGATCTGTCTGGCAGAGGCGATGGAGCCCTCGACCGCATCGGCCTCGACATAGAAGGCGGCCTTCTGGTGCGGGTTCTCACCGTAGCGCATCTCCTGGGTCTTGATGTACTGGCTGTTGAAGGTGCGGGGAAAGTTGGACTTCTCTCCGTCAGCACCGATACGCCCCAGATAGTTGGCGATGGCACCATCATAGTGTGCAGTGTGCTCGTAGGTCTTCACTGCCAGATCGAAACGGGTGGCATCGCTGACAGCGCCACTGTTCTTGTCCATCTCGACCAATACACGCTCGTAGTCAGCAGCATCGACCACCACCGTGACCGCAGCGTGGTTCTTGGCTGCAGCGCGTAGCATGGTGGGGCCGCCGATATCGATGTTCTCGATCGCAGTGGGCAGATCACAGTCGGGATTGGCCACAGTCTGCTCGAATGGATAGAGGTTGACCACCACCAGATCGATGGGTGGAATACCGTGCTCCTCCATGATCGCCTCGTCGGTACCACGACGACCCAGCAGGCCACCATGCACCTTCGGATGCAGGGTCTTGACCCGCCCATCCATCATCTCGGGAAAGCCGGTGTAGTCGGAGACCTCTACCACACTCAGGCCATTCTCGGCCAGCAGCCTGGCGGTACCACCAGTGGAGAGGAGCTCGACGCCTTGGTCCACCAGTTTTTGGGCGAAGGGAACGATGCCGGTCTTGTCAGAGACGCTGATCAGTGCGCGGGTAATTTTCATCAGTGGGTCCTTGTTGGTTAGTCGGTGGTTGATTGATTAGTGGGTGGTGGTTAGTGGCGGTGTTACTGTCCACTACGCACTAACCACTATCCACCAAATTACGGGCGGATATCTGGTAAAGATCCATCTTCTTCTTCAGTGTATTGCGGTTAATGCCGAGCATCTTGGCGGCATGAGACTGGTTGCCGTTGCACTGCTTCAGAGCCAGCTCCAGTAGTGGTGTCTCCACTTCGCGCAGGATACGTTTATGGAGATCGGTGGTCTCGGAGTCTTCCAGGTGGCTGAAGAACTCCTCCAGATTGGTACGGACACAGCTACGCAGCGAGTCGCAGTTGTTACTCATGCAGCCATCTCCTGTTGATCGATCAGCTGAGCAAAGAACTCACGGGTCATCCGTAGCTGCTCCTGCGCAGAGTCCACCCGGTTTACGGATTGCCGGAAGGCGGCGCCATGTCGTTGCCCCTTGCTATACCAGGAGATGTGTTTGCGGGCGATGCGAACCCCGGTACGTTCACCGTAGAACACATAGAGGTTGTTGAGGTGGTCCAGCAGCAGATCACGAATCTCTTCGGTGGTCGGCTCAGGCAGCAGTTCACCATGTTGCAGATAGTGGAGAATGGAGCGAAAGATCCACGGCTTGCCCTGGGCGGCACGGCCGATCATCAGGGCATCGGCACCAGTCTGCTGCAGTACAGAGAGTGCTTTCTGAGGGGAGGTGATGTCTCCATTGGCGATTACCGGAATGGAAATCTGCTGTTTTACACGGGCAATGGTTTCGTACTCGGCCTCGCCACGGTACGCATCGGTACGGGTGCGGCCATGAATGGCCAGTGCCTGAATCCCCGACGCTTCGGCGATGTGGGCAATGGCGGGGGCGTTGCGGTTGTCCCGGTCCCAGCCGGTACGAATCTTCAGGGTGACCGGTACATCCACCGCCTCGACCACCGATTCGAGAATCTGCCCAACCAGCTTCTCATCCTTCATCAGTGCCGAACCGGCGGCGACATTGCACACCTTCTTCGCCGGGCAACCCATGTTGATGTCGATGATCTGTGCGCCATTGCCGGCATTGTATTTGGCGGCTTCGGCCATCAGTTGTGGGTCAGCTCCCATGATCTGCACAGAGCGGGGGTCGGGTTCACCGCTGTGGTCGGCGCGTCGCCGGGTCTTTTCGCTGCCCCATAGCAGGGAGTTGGAGGAGACCATTTCAGAGACGGCCATACCGGCCCCCAGACTGCGGCAGAGCTGACGGAACGGGCGATCGGTCACCCCGGCCATCGGGGCAAGCATCAGGTTGTTCTTCAGGGAGTAGGGGCCGATCTGCATGAATGGTCTGCGCTGCTGCTTAAAAAGGCGGCAGATGATACCCGGGTCAGAGGGGTTCGTCGACTACTTTGATAGCGGATGCCCCGCGTGCACAGGATTCTATTTTTGATATAGTCACACGCTAAACCGGGTTTTCAGGATGGTTCGAAACAGATGACAGAGAATAAACGCCAACATTTTCGTGTCGACGATCAGGCCAGGGTTCGGATTCGTTATGTGCCTCGCAACAATGTCAAACAGGTAGCCGAGGAGATCTATTACGGAGTCGGGCTCGAAGGGATTGTGCTGGCCAATCAGAAAGTCCTCGAGCACCTTGCTCAATTGAAGAGTCGCGACTTTCACCTCTCGGAGGTGTTGGAGGCGATGAATCACAAGATGGACGAGATTCTCAAGATTGCACAGGGTGGGTCGGTAGAGAAGACCCCACTGCAGCCGATCAATTTCAGTATCGGGGGGTGTCGCTTCCATACCAATGAGGCCTACTCACTGAGTGAAGCAATCGATATCACCATCCGTTTCTCCAACAGTGAAGAGATTCGGGCATTGGCGCTGGTCCGCAACCTGGTCAAGGCAAAGGATACCCAATATGGTCAGTATGAGATGGCGGTGCAGTTTCGTGCGGTTTCCAAGGCCAACATGGTGATTATCGAGCGCCACGTGATGCAGAGGCAGCAGGAGGCGTTGCGGGCGCGGGCAGAGGCGAAGCACAACGAGGCGTAGCCATGGAGAGCACACTACTTTCACCACAACTGATCCAGCGGGTGGTCAGGCAGTACCTCCTCTCAACCCGGGGGGCACACGGCCCGGCCCACTGGTTTCGGGTACGTAAAATCGGTCTGCATCTGGCGCAACAGACCGGTGCAAACCGGGATGTGGTTGAGCTGTTTGCGCTGTTTCATGACTCACGCCGCTTCAATGAGCACCGGGATCATGACCATGGCAGCCGAGGTGCCGAGCTGGCGCTGGAGTTTCAGCGCAATGGTTGGCTTTCAGTGGCAGAGGCGGATATGGCGCTGCTGCAGCAGGCCTGTATACACCACACTCACGGGGGTACCGAAGCGGAGGTGACGATACAGACCTGTTGGGATGCAGACCGGCTCGATCTGGGGCGTGTAGGGATCAAGCCACGGGCGGACAAGCTCTGTACCCCTGCGGCAAAGGCGCCGGAGATGATCGCCTGGGCCTATGGGCAGAGCCAGATATGGCTGGAGAAATACCTCTCCAACCCGCTAAACCGCGAACGTTATGAGCAGCACAAGCGTAGCTGCCCCAATCACAACCACGCTTCGCCCCACCACTGATTCCAAGTTCAAGAGGGGGTGCCGGAGGGCTTGTTCGGCCTTTTGCGTGACCGTTGCCGTTTCGGGCGCTGCCCATTCTTGTGGTCGGATTGTGGTTTACGACCTCTGCCACGGTTGGAACCACGGTTGCCTGGGCGACCACCACGGTCACGGGAGGGGCGTTTGACCGGTGGTTCCAGCTCTGCCAGCATGCTCCCGGCAATACTGCCTACCGGGATTTTGTGGTCGATGTACTCTTCAATCTCGGGCAGGGAAAAGGAGTACTTTTCACAGGCAAAACTGATGGCATCGCCACTGGCCCCGGCACGTGCCGTACGACCAATGCGGTGGACATAATCTTCCCGATCCTGCGGCAGGTCGTAATTGAAGACATGGCTCACTTCAGGAATGTGGAGTCCGCGTGCCGCTACATCGGTGGCCACCAGCACCGGAACCTCTCCTTGCTGGAAGCGCTCCAGCAGCGCCTGACGCTTTTTCTGTGGGACATCGCCAGAGAGCACGGCTGCGGGATACCCATTGCCCTCAAGAAAGCTCCAGACCTTGTCGGCCTCATATTTGGTATTCACAAAGACAATGCTGCGATGGGGGGCTGTCTGTCGCATCAAGCCGATCAGTAGCGGGATCTTCTCCTCGTTGGCGGGGTAGTAGACTACCTCATGCACTCTCGATGCGGTGACCTGTTCCGGCTCGATCTTGATCTGTTCGGGGTTGTTCATGTGGTCGTAGGCCAGCTCCATCACGCGGAAGGAGAGGGTTGCCGAGAACAGCATGCTCTGGCGCTTTTCCGGTTTCGGGCAGCGGCGCATCAGATAGCGGATATCCTTGATGAAACCGAGGTCGAACATGCGATCCGCCTCATCCAGTACCACCACCTCCGCTGCTTTGAGGTCAAAGACATGCTGTTTGAAGTAGTCGATGATCCGTCCCGGGGTGCCAATCAGGATATCGATTCCCGCTTCTATGGTCTTGCGTTGCTGCTCGTAGCCGGTTCCACCATAGGCCAGCCCCAGCTTCAGCTCGGTAAATCGCCCCAGTGCTTCGGCATCATGGTGAATCTGTATGGCCAGTTCACGGGTTGGGGCAAGAATCAGTGCGCGTGGCTGGTTTGGTTCGCGCCAGCCGGGAGAGCTGTGCTGGATCAGTCGATCCATCGTGGCGAGCAGAAAGGCGGCAGATTTTCCGGTTCCGGTCTGTGCCTGCCCGGCGATGTCGCTACCTTTCAACGCCAATGGCAAGGTGTCTGCCTGAATCGGGGTGCAATACTCGAACCCGCAGGCCTCCACTCCGCGCATCAATGGTTGCGCCAGTGGGAGGGAGGAGAAGAGGGTCTCAGACAGGTGTGAGGTATGGGTACTATTTTCTTGTTTTTCAGTCATGGTGTGGAAGGATATCAGAAAGGCAACTATTCAGGGGTTACCTGAAAACCAGAAAAACTATGGTAGCTGTTCAGATTGCCCCTGAAATTCGTCAGTTCAAGGCAAAAAATGTGAGTTTACACGTGTAAATGACCATTTTTGAACCGAGTTTACGAGGTCGCGCCACGCCGAAATGGCGGATTTCAGGGGTGAGCTGAATAGTTACGCAGAAAGTTGAATTCCGGCTTGGAGAAAAAGGGTTGCAATGTCCTGTGGATTAGGCTGAAATAGCCTAATAAATCTGATGGCTCTACAGCATTCTGCTGATGCGACCCCGTTTTCTTCGTATTACCCCCGTCTATATTTCAGCCACAGGCCGAGGGCAGCAGGTTACAGAATATTGCATTTTTTCTTGCAAGTTGGTGTTGAGGCGTTACTCTGTTCTATAAGGCCCGGAGGTCTTGGGCAGATTGCCTGAATAAATTTCCTTTCATAGGAGTACGAAAATCATGAGTGACGATATCGTCTATATCACCGATGACAGTTTTGACGACGAGGTGTTGGCAGCTGAGTTGCCGGTACTGGTAGATTTCTGGGCAGAGTGGTGCGGCCCCTGCAAGATGATCGGCCCGGTTCTGGAGGAGATTGCGGGTGAGTATGCCGGCCGAGTCAAGGTGGCCAAGCTCAATATCGATGAAAATCCGAACACGCCACCCAAGTTCGGCATTCGTGGTATTCCAACCTTGATGCTGTACAAGGATGGAGCGGTTGAGGCGACCAAGGTGGGGGCGGTCAACAAGTCTCAGCTGGCTGCATTTATCGAGGAGAACCTCTAACTATATTTTTCTGGAGATGGCCCGGCGTTTTCGGGCCATCTCCACGGTTGTACTGTTGTACCTTTCTGCGGTAACCCCCCTCTCAATTTCTGAATCTCTGCGGGTACCGATTCCTGATTTCTGTTTTCCCATTTTTTCATGACTACATCAACACAAGAAACGTCTATTGACGAGAGTCCATCTGCAGCTGCCGTTGCAGCTGAAGTTACCGATACGCCAACACCAAAGGCAGCTGAACCGGAGGGTCAAGCACCTCAGGCAGAACAGGAGGCAGCGGGTTCACAGGATTCAAATCAGGGGGATCAGGGCAGTAACCGGCGGCCACCGCGCAAGAAGCGTACCCTCTCCAGAAAAGGGGGAAACAGCAGAAGAGAAAACAGCCGCGAAGGTACGGAGCAGACGGCACAGGATGATGGTCCCAAGCGTGAGCCGATCACCATGAATCTGACCGACCTCAAGCTCAAGAGCGTTCCGGAGCTGCATAAAATCGCGGAAGAGAATCAGATCAACCTCCCCAACCGCCAGCGCAAACAGGATCTGGTCTTCAATCTGCTCAAGGGGTTGGCGCGTCAGGGAGATATTATCCTTGCGGGTGGGGTATTGGAGATCCTGCCGGATGGGTACGGTTTTCTGCGCTCTGCCGATGACTCCTACCTGGCCGGGCCGGATGATGTCTATGTCTCCCCCAACCAGATTCGCCGCTTCGGTATCCGTACCGGCGATACCGTAACCGGTACCGTGCGCTCACCCAAAAAGGGGGAGCGCTACTTTGCATTGCATCGGGTTGATGGTATCAACGGAGAAGAGCCGGGCAAGAGTCGCGACAAGGTGCTGTTCGAGAACCTGACGCCACTACATGCCAACCAGCGCCTGACCATGGAGCGGGGCAATGGCAGTACTGAAGATCTGACCGCACGTCTGATTGACCTCGCTTCGCCGATTGGTAAGGGGCAGCGTGGTCTCATCGTTTCCCCACCCAAGGCGGGCAAGACGGTTATTATCCAGAATATCGCCAAGGCGATCGAGTACAACCACCCCGAGGTCTCGCTGATTGTACTGCTGATCGACGAGCGCCCCGAGGAGGTGACCGAGATGCAGCGCTCGGTGAAGGGGGAGGTGGTCTCCAGTACCTTTGATGAGCCTGCGTCACGTCATGTTCAGGTGGCGGAGATGGTGATCGAGAAGGCCAAGCGCATGGTGGAGCACAAGAAGGATGTGGTGATCCTGCTCGACTCCATTACCCGTCTGGCACGCGCCTACAATACCGTGGCCCCCTCCTCGGGCAAGGTGTTGACCGGTGGTGTCGATGCCAATGCGCTGCACCGTCCCAAGCGTTTCTTCGGTGCGGCCCGTAATGTGGAAGAGGGGGGAAGCCTGACCATTATTGCCACTGCACTGGTTGAGACCGGCTCACGTATGGATGATGTGATCTACGAAGAGTTCAAGGGCACCGGTAATATGGAGCTGCACCTGGATCGCCGCATTGCCGAGAAGAGGGTCTTCCCGGCGATCAATATCAACCGTTCTGGTACCCGTCGGGAAGAGCTGCTCACCCGGGAAGATGAGATGCAGAAGATCTGGCTGCTGCGCAAGGTACTTCATCCGATGGATGAGCTGGCGGCGATGGAGTTTGTGCTGGAGCGGCTGCGTGCAACCAAGAGCAATGCCGACTTCTTTGATGCGATGAAGCGATGAATCCAGGATAAATGGTTGCAGGCAGGGCGATTTTCAGTATAATTACGCGTCCTGATTTTGCGCTCGGTGCGTGAAAAGTAACCAGTTCAACGAGTAAATGAGATAGCGTTATGAAAAGCGGAATCCACCCAGAGTATTCAGAAGTCAATGTAACCTGCAGCTGTGGGTTCGAGTTCAAGACCAACTCCACCATGTCCAACGACAGTCTGCATATCGATGTCTGCTCTCGTTGTCATCCTTTCTACACAGGCAAGCAGAAGATTGTTGATACTGCCGGCCGTGTAGACAAGTTCCGTCAGAAGTATGGAAGCATGTAATGGCGTTTCTGCTACGGCAGAGACTGAAAAAGGCATCTCATCGAGGTGCCTTTTTTTATGCGTTGTTGATTCTGCCACCGTGGGTGTATGGTGGCTGCCTCCCAGTGGATTTCGAGGCGCTGCAACTCCATAGGGTCGAATGGGTTTACGATGGAGATACCCTGCGTACAGAGGGTGGAGAGAAGGTACGTCTGATTGGCCTCAATGCACCCGAGATGGGGCGAGAGGGGCGTCCCGCACAGCCCCTTGCGGGAGAGGCGAGCAGGCGGCTGGAGGCACTGCTGGGTGGAGAACGCCAGATTTTTCTCAAGCCGGGTGCAGAGAGCCGTGACCGCTATGGCAGGTTGCTGGCCTACGGCTTTAATCGACAGGGGGTCAATCTGGCAGCCAGGTTGGTGACCGAGGGGTTGGCCTTCGCAGTGGTTATTCCTCCCAACCTCTGGAACAGCGGCTGTGTTGTGGAGCAGCAGCACAGTGCAGAGGCAGTCAGGCGCGGCCTCTGGGGACATCCGGCCTATCAGGCGAAACCACTCGAGCAGATAGACTCTGGCGGCTTTCAGCGTATTCGTGGCAGGGTGGAACGGGTTGACTGGAGCAGGCGTTGGCTCTGGCTCGATATGGCTCACCAGGTTTCGGTACAGATTGCACGTGGCGATCTGCCCCATTTCAAAGGAGTGCTTGATCTGGAGAGGCTGGCCGGAGAGACGATTACAGTTCAGGGTTGGCTGGTCACCCGTAAAAAAGGGTATCGAGTGCGACTGCATCACCCCTCGGCAATCAAAGTAGAGTAGAATCAGCAGCTTTATATGGCATGAAGCTGCCAGTATAAAGCGTTGCATAAGTCCATTCATGCCACGATTCCAGGTGCGCTCAAGCACTTCCTGTGTCGCTTGACCGCAGCCATCCATGGCTGCAGACAACCTGGAATCGCGGTATGAACGAACTTTCGAGAAGATTGATAAATAGCAGAGGAATCGAGATGTCTCCACTGAAAAATGACCGTTTCTTACGTGCCTTGTTAAAGCAGCCGGTGGATCAAACCCCGGTATGGATGATGCGGCAGGCGGGGCGATATCTGCCGGAGTACAAGGCGACCCGGGCGCAGGCGGGCAGTTTTATGGATCTTTGCAAAAACCCCGAGCTCGCCTGTGAGGTAACCATTCAGCCGCTGGAGCGATTTCCGCTGGATGCGGCGATTCTGTTTTCGGATATTCTTACGGTGCCCGATGCGATGGGGCTGGGGCTCTACTTTGCCGAGGGGGAAGGGCCAAATTTTGAGCGCCCTGTACGCACCCGTGCCGATATTGACAAGCTCTTTGTGCCGGATCCGGAGGGAGAGCTGAAATATGTGATGGATGCGGTACGCACCATCCGGGCTGAACTGGATGGGCGTGTCCCTCTGATTGGTTTTGCCGGTAGCCCCTGGACACTGGCCACCTACATGGTGGAGGGTAAATCGAGCAAGGAGTATGCGACCACCAAAGGGATGATGTACTCTGATCCAGCCTCTCTGCACCAAATCTTGAATACTACGGCGGAGGCGGTAACCGCCTATCTGAATGCACAGATTGCAGCGGGCGCACAGGCAGTAATGATCTTCGACAGTTGGGGTGGGGCGCTATCGCATGATGCCTATCGGGAATTCTCCCTGCGTTATATGCAGCAGATTGTGGATGGGTTGAGTCGAGAGAGTGATGGGCAGAAGGTGCCGGTAATCCTCTTCACCAAGGGCGGAGGGCTCTGGCTGGAGGCGATGGCAGAAACCGGATGCGATGCGCTGGGGCTGGACTGGACGGTGGATATCGGGGATGCCCGTGCCCGTGTGGGTGACAAGGTGGCCCTGCAGGGGAATATGGATCCGGCAGTACTCTATGGTACCCCAGAGCGAATTCGTCAGGAGGTGGCGACCATTCTGCAGCGCTATGGCAACGGCTCAGGCCACGTCTTCAACTTGGGGCACGGTATTCATCAATTTGTTGACCCGGAAAATGCCGGAGTGTTTGTTGAGGCGGTACATGAGTTGAGCGCACAGTACCACTGACGGCATCAGCAACACGGATTGAACATGAAAAAGCCCCGATACTTTTACAGTATCGGGGCTTTTTTGTAGAGAAGAGTCTCTCTTACTGGGCAGCAGGTGCTACAGGAGCCACTGGAGCATATGGGTAGTAAGGGCTGCTCTCGGTACGTACATCAGTAGTTCCGTTGAAGCGGCTGTTGTTGGCAGCGTCCATATCAGCTTCCATGTCAGAAGAACCCTTACCGGAAGCGTTTACAGTCATGCTGAAGTTACCCTCTGCATCAGCCTTTCCCTTGCCAGCGCCGCGACCCTTGCCGTCGAAAGCGCCATCAGCAGAACCGGTGCCGTAACCAGACTGGTTGTCGTCAGAACCGCCGAAGAAGGCAGAAGCGCTGGAAGCGAAAGCAACGAGAGCGATAGTAGCGATAGTCTTTTTCATGATGAAATCCTCAAAAGTAGTAAATTAAAAAGTTGAAAATCTTTCTGTTCGGGATGTTGTTGCACCCTTCACAACATGGAACGCATTATATAAGAACATTCTTGAATGGTAAACAATGAATTTTCTATCGGTTATAAAGCAGTCTTTATGGTGTGGTATGGCGTATGAAAAACCCCCAGACCATGGCCTGAGGGTTTTGGTAACCGCGGGTTGATCCCTCCCGATTACTGAGCAGGTGCTGGGGCTACAGGGGCACCATAGTATGGGTAGTAAGGGGTAGATTCGGTGCGGATGTCGCTCTTGCCATCAAAACGGGCATTTTCAGCAGCGTCCATATCCGCTTCCATGTTAGAGGAGCCCTTGCCGGAGGCGTTGACGGTCATGCTGAAGTTACCCTCTGCGTCAGCCTTGCCTTTGCCTGCACCACGACCACGGCCATCAAAAGCACCGTCAGCAGAGCCGGTGCCGTAACCGGATTGGTTGTCATTGTCTCCTCCGAAGAAGGCGGAGGCGCTGGAAGCAATAGCAGCAAGAGCGATAGCGGCAATTATCTTTTTCATCATTTTGTGCCCTCAAAGTAAAAATAGATGGTTCATGATTTTGGTCGAAATAGATAGCAGGATGACCAAATTGAGATTCATTGTGACGGTATTCAATAAAGTTGTCAAGTATTAAAAGAGAGATGAGGTCCGAGGAGTGAGACGGCAGTTGGGCTGCCCAATGTCGAAAAGGCTGTGATACTCTTCGCCGAATTTTTTCAGTTGAAGGGCATCGCAGTATGGATATCAAGCAGGCAATGGAGCAGATTCGACGTGGAACAGAGGAGATTCTGGTCGAAGAGGAGCTGATAGAGAAGCTCAAGGAGGGGAGGCTGCTGCGTATCAAGGCGGGGTTTGATCCTACGGCACCCGATCTGCATCTGGGGCACACGGTTCTGATCAACAAATTGCGACAGTTCCAGGAGCTGGGGCATGAGGTGATTTTTCTGATTGGTGATTTTACCGGGATGATTGGAGACCCAACCGGTAAAAATGTGACCCGCAAGCCGTTAACGCGTGAAGAGGTGCTGGAAAACGCCAAGAGCTATGAGCATCAGGTCTTCAAGATTCTTGATCCCGAGAAGACAACCATTGTCTTCAACTCTTCCTGGATGGGTGAAAAATCGGCGGCAGATCTGATCGGGCTGGCGGCACGACAGACGGTGGCGAGGATGTTGGAGCGGGACGATTTCGAAAAACGTTATAAAGGGGGGCAGCCCATTGCGATCCATGAGTTCCTCTATCCGCTGGTACAGGGTTGGGATTCGGTAGAGTTGAAGGCCGATGTGGAGCTCGGTGGTACCGACCAGAAGTTCAATCTGCTAATGGGGCGTGAGTTGCAGAAGCAGGAGGGGCAGAAACCGCAGACGATCCTGACCATGCCGATCCTGGAAGGTTTGGATGGTGTGCAGAAAATGTCCAAGTCACTCAATAACTATATTGGAGTGAGTGATGCGCCGGATGAGATGTTTGGCAAACTGATGTCAGTCTCTGATGAGTTGATGTGGAGATACTATGAGCTACTGAGCTTCCAGCCGTTGATAAAGATCGAGTCGTTGAGGCTGGAGGTAGAGAACGGAGCCAACCCAAGAGATGCCAAGGTGCAGCTTGCCAAGGAGATTGTGACGCGCTTTCACAGTAAAGAGGAGGCGGACAAGGCAGAGCAGGGTTTTATAAACCAGTTTCGCAAGGGGGCAATTCCGGACGAGATGCCGGAGCACGAGTTGTCGTGTGGAGAGGTGGGGGATATTGGTATTGCCAATCTTTTGAAAGAGGCGGCATTGACGGCCAGTACCTCGGATGCGATGCGGATGATCCGTCAGGGGGCGGTCAAGATTGATGGTGAAAAGGTGGAAGATACCAAGTTGAGAGTGGCTCCAGGGGAGCCGCGTGTCTATCAGGTGGGTAAGAGAAAATTTGCCCGCATCAGCGTCAAATAGCGTGGCGGTGAACATTTTTGAATTATTTTGAAAAAATACATTGACAGTCTCGTACAAGGCTGTAGAATGCGCCGCTCTTGTTGAGGCGCGGCAGCGAAAAATGCAACAAATCAACAAGAAACTGCAGGTCAAAAATTAGTTGAAAATTAATGGTTGACAAGCAGTTGAGGCACTGTAAAATGCGCCTCCCTGTTCAAGACAGCGTGAAAACGAAGTCACGAACAACAGCTTCAAAACAACGAAATTTATTTAAAAAATAAGTTGACAGCGAAGCTAAGAGGTGTAGAATACGCCTCCCTCGCACAGCGATGCGCGAGATTGCTCTTTAAAAATCAGGTCAGATAATTTGTGTGGGTGCTTGCATCGATGCTTCTGTCAAAAGAAAAATCGGATGTAAGTAACCTTTAAATTTTTTTGAAGCTTACGAACAATTCCGAGCCAAGATTTACTGCCATAAGCAGTTAAAGTGATTGAACTGAAGAGTTTGATCCTGGCTCAGATTGAACGCTGGCGGTATG
>CAYFNH010000019.1:0-31059 GCA_964344435.1 uncultured Piscirickettsiaceae bacterium
TTTTATCATTGCTTTGCGTCAATTCAACACTGCTTGAATTCACGGATTCAGGTATGTTCCAACCCCCTCTTCTCACTAAGCTCTTTCTGTAGATACTTGTAATTCTGCAGATGGGTTCTGACCCGGGCTATCAATACCGGCTCCTCAAAAGGTTTATTGAGAAAGTCAGCCCCACCCACCTCAAACCCCTTCACCAGATCATTGGTTTCACTGAGAGCGGTGAGGAAGAGCACTGGAATCTTCCGGTACGCCTCCTGCTGTTTCAGCTGCGCACACACCTCATAACCACTGATGCCGGGCATCATCACATCCAGCAGGATCAGATCGGGCACAAACTTCTTCACCTGCTCCAGCGCGACCTCCCCGTTCTCGGCAATACGAATCAGGTAGTCGCCATTTTTTTTCAGAACATCGACCACCACCCGCAAGTTGCTTGGATTGTCATCCACCACCAGTATGCGATCTTTGTCCATAGGATTTTTTGTTGAGATTGTTGTCTCCGCCATCACTCCACTCCATTCATCTCACGCATCATCCGCTTCAGGGCTGTATGGGCCTGGGTAAATTGGAAATCATTGGTCATTCGAATCACCCCCTGGAAGAGCTGTTCTTGCTCCGTACCAGTAATCTGTGACTCCAACTGCTCCGCCCGGTCAACCGCTTCAGAGTCCCGATCCGCCAGCAGCTGCTCCAGCGTCTCCAGCAGTGGCAACAGGGCAGCGGCGTCTACAATCCTCCCCTGCTGTGCTGCCGCAGAAGCACTCTGAGCTTTGATGAGCGGCCTCTCGGGGATAATCCATTTAGCCATAGTGGTAAATAGGGACACCGGATTGAGCGGCTTATTGATGATATCGTTCATACCAGACTCCAATATACGCTGCGGCTCATCGCCCGAAACTCGTGCAGTCACCGCCAGAATCGGCAGCTGTGCTAACGACGCTTGCTGGCGGATGGTCCGGGCGGCTGTATAACCATCCATCACCGGCATCATGCAGTCCATTAAAATACCATCGAACGGTTGACCATGCTCCTGCTGATCAAGTTGGTCCAGCACCTGCTGGCCATTCTCTACCAGAGTCACCGCTATATCTGCCTGCTGCAGAAGCTCTCGCAGCAGCTCCTGATTGTCGGGATTGTCTTCTGCCACCAGAATGGAGGCACCACGGAGCTTGTCGACAGCCTCACTCTGTAACACCTTGCCTCGCTGGTGGCTCTCCCGCTGTTGCTGCCCAACTTTCATGGTCAGCGTAAAGTAGAAATGTGCCCCCTCTCCCGGCAGGCTATCCAGCTGCAGCTCTCCCCCCATCAGGCGCACCAGCCTGCGGCTGATGGCCAACCCCAGCCCAGTACCCCCGTACTGGCGGGTGGTGGAGACATCAGCCTGAGAAAACTGGTCGAAGATATGGGCCTGCTCCTCTGCACTGATACCGATTCCGGTATCCTCTATGCAGAACTGCACCACTGCTTCCGTTGCTGTGCGATCGATCAGCGCGATCTTCAGGTCCACCCTTCCTCCCTCCGGCGTGAACTTGATCGCATTACTGCAGAGATTGGTAAGTACCTGTGTCAGACGCAGTGGATCGCCCTCAATCACCTCCGGTAACTGAGGATCGATTTCAGAGACAAACTGGATTGCTGCCTGTTCCGCCTGCAGGTCGAACAGCGCATGCAGCTCATCTACCAGATAGCGGAAACTGAGCGGAATCTCCTCCACTTCGATGGCACCGGCATCGATTTTAGAGAAGTCCAGGATATCATTGAGAATCCCCAGCAGCCCCTTAGCGGCCCGGTTCACCTTCTCGACATAGTGGCGCTGCTTTCCATTGAGGCCGGTCTGCAGTGCCAGCCCCGACATACCGATAATAGCGTTCATCGGTGTGCGGATCTCATGACTCATATTGGCCAGAAACATCGCCTTGGAGGCCTCTGCCTTTTCTGCTTTCTCTTTGTCCTGAACCGATCGATTCCGCTCCCTCTCCAGCTGCGCCAACACCGGAAAGCCGAACCAGGCGATGACCAGCACCCCCAATAGAATAAAAATCGATACGATCACCTGCTCTTCGATCAGCGCATTGACAAAGGGTCTGCGGACATCATCCATCGACACCTTCTGTACCAGGCCATAGTGCTGCCCAGCAATAGAGACCGGCGTATAGGCTGCCAATACGCGCTCTCCCGCATAGTCTGGCGCCACCATCACCCCGGTTTTTCCTAGCAGTGCCTGCTGCATCGGTTCTGCAAAGCGGCTACGCATCGATATAGTGGCAAGCGTCCCGTTCTCGTGTTGCATCCACATCGTAGATGGATCCCGTTGCCACTGCTCCATATCCTCGCGCACAATGAAGACAATATCCTCTCCCTGGCGCTGCCCCAACACCAACTCAAAACTCTGAGCATGCCTGAGGGCATAGTCTTCTTTACTCTCTTCGTGATTGAAGTGCTGTGTACGATCATACTGCGCCACAAAATCGATCACCTGACTCAGGGTTGCAACCAATGACCCACCCTTGACATCGTCACTCTCTACCTGATCAAAACGATCCACCGCCTCGATAAACTCCTTGAAGTGGAGCACCGAGGAGAGAATAGTAGCCTGTTGAGCGCGGGTAGCCACCTGGTAGAGGTTCCAGCTGGAGAGTCCGCTGGAGAGCAGCACTAACAGGCCAACCAGTGCAGTTACAATCAGTAGCGAGCGCCGCACCTTACGGGCAGGAGAGTCTTTGGGCAGTTCCCTAAAAAGATATCTGTAATTCATACGGCAGTTACATCAATGAGATCACACCAGCGATTATAACCAAGCTTGCAACTCGCTTAACGCTGTAGCACGGGTGAGATAGGGTTCATTGATCGATTTGGCAGTTTGCTGAATCTGCTGCAGCAGCCGTTGCAACGACCAGGCGGTGAAATTTTGTCCAGATTCACACTCCGAAGAGACATGCCCCCACATGTGTTGCAGCGCATTGCGAAGTCCTCCCTCACTGGGGGCTACTCTTAAGCTCTCAGTCAGCTCCAGCGCCAGTGCTTCGATACGGATCTGACCATTTGCCACCTGTGCACCAATCTCCCTATAGCGTTTTGGGTCACGCGCCAGCATCGAGTATTTGTGGTGGCTCCAGAGCGCCTGTTGGTTGATCGGCAGCGGAATTCTGCCCGGATCCTTGTCCCGGTACTTCTCCCGCAGCAGTTCGAACTGAACCCAGGGTGGATCGATATAGGTGGCGGGCCACACCTCCGAATTGGAGCGGGTTCTCACCGGAGACTGATCCCGGTACCCGCGCAGCGCCATCTCCGCAACCAATTGACGGTGACGCTGGCGGATGGCCCAGCCATATTTTAGCCAACGTACGGTCTCCGGGTGGCGGGAGTACCCCTTCTTGCCGTTGACCATGATTGAAACCAGACCATGCAGTTCACGGTGCTCTCCCAACAGACTCTGTCGGTTGAGGTAGCCGGGGTGGATATCCCAGATTCTCATCGTTCGATTATGGTGAGAGAAGATCTCCCATCGTGCTCTGCGCTGCCTGCTGTTGTGGCTGCAAGCCAAAATGGAGATAGGCATTGCTGGTCACCACCCGTCCACGAGGCGTGCGCATCATGAAACCCTGCTGAATCAGGTAGGGCTCCACCACATCTTCGATGGTACCGCGCTCTTCACCGATGGCCGCAGCCAGGCTGTCAACTCCGACCGGCCCCCCATCAAACTTTTCGATCATGCTCAGCAGCAGGCGTCGATCCATCTGATCAAACCCCTTTACATCCACATTGAGCAGATCGAGTGCCTGCTCAGCACTCTGACGCGAGATGGTGCCATCGGCCTTGACCTCGGCATAGTCACGTACCCGCCGCAACAGGCGGTTGGCAATTCGTGGCGTTCCCCGCGAGCGCTTTGCAATCTCCATCGCCCCTTCTTGGTCTGAAGCTACTCCCTGTATGGTGGCAGAGCGCTCCACGATCCCACTCAGATCCTCCACACTGTAAAACTCGAGCCGCTGCACAATACCAAATCGATCACGCAGTGGGGAGGTCAGTAGCCCTGCACGGGTGGTGGCACCCACCAGGGTAAAGGGGGGAAGATCAAGCTTGATCGAACGGGCTGCCGGCCCCTCACCGATCATGATATCGAGCTGAAAGTCCTCCATCGCCGGATAGAGCACCTCTTCCACCACCGGACTGAGGCGATGAATCTCGTCCACAAAGAGTACATCATGCGCCTCCAGATTGGTGAGCAGCGCTGCCAGGTCTCCCGGTTTCTCCAGTACCGGACCCGAGGTCTGACGCATATTCACCCCCATTTCGTTGGCGATGATGTGGGCCAGTGTGGTCTTGCCAAGCCCTGGCGGGCCAAAGATCAGGGTATGGTCAAGCGACTCCCCGCGATTGCGGGCCGCCTGGATGAAGATCTCCATCTGCTCACGCACCACCGGCTGCCCCTGATAGTCACCGAGATTGCGTGGGCGCACCGCACGGTCGATGCGATCCTCTTCCGGAGTCGAGAAGGGGGAGATGGTACGGGCTAGTTCGCTCACAGCTTGACACTCTGCTTCAGTGCCAGACGAATCACCTCTTCACTGCTCAACTCGTCCCCTCCTGCTACCGCATGTACCAGACGGGAGGCCTCCGCCGGCTTGTAGCCCAGCGAGATCAGGGCATGAACCGCCTCACTTTGTGCATCCAGTACTGGTAGAACAGGAGATCCCCCCCCTTCCAGGCTCACCTTCGGGGTAAAGATGTCCCACTCCTTGAGCCGGTCCCGCATCTCGATAATCAAGCGCTCGGCTGTCTTCTTGCCGACCCCGGGCAGGCGCACCAGTGCCGTTGTGTTCTCCTCCTGAACACAGCCCACAAACTGATCTGCGCTCATCCCCGAGAGGATCGCCAGTGCCAGCTTGGCACCGACCCCTCGCACCCGAATCAACTCACGGAACATGCGCCGCTCACGCTCTTCATGGAAACCATAGAGTAACTGCGCATCCTCTCTCACCACCAGATGGGTATAGAGCGTAACTGGATCCTGCCCATCCGGAAGCGCATAGAAGGTGTTCATTGATGCCTCCACCTCGTACCCCACCCCATTCACGTCCAACAGCAGCTCAGGAGGCTTGCGTTCTACCACCACCCCATGCAGTCGACCAATCATCGCCAACGTCCCCCGGAACTCCCCGTTACCAGACCATGGAGCCGGGCCACACCACCGGCATGGTTGCCATGACAGATGGCACAGGCCAGTGCGTCAGCCTCATCAGCCTGGGGGTTGGTGCGCAACTTCAACATCGCCCGCACCATCATCTGCACCTGTGGCTTGGCTGCATTACCCTTGCCCACTACCGCCTGCTTGATCTCTGCCGGGGTATATTCATGAATCTCGATATCGCGGTGCACTGCACTGCAGATGGCCGCACCACGTGCCTGCCCCAGCTTGAGTGCAGAGCCGGCATTCTGATGCATAAACACATTCTCGATCGCAAGCACGGTAGGCTGACAGCGATCCAACACCTCACTGAGACTGTCAAAAATGGCATGCAGACGCTCAGGCAAGGTATCCCCCCGGATACGCAGGGCCCCGCTTTCGATATAACGGAACTCGTTTCCAACCACCTCAATTACCCCGTAGCCCGTGGTACGGGAACCTGGGTCGATCCCGAGAATGCGAATCACAGCTTCCCCCGCTGTATCAGCAACTGCTCAACTGCAAACAGCAAACTCTCCACTTTCGACAGGGCAGCAGCTCGCTCAAACAGGCCACTTTCAAGCTCTGTCACTTCATATCTCAACTGTACTGCATAAGAGGTAAACATGTTAAATTCATAGAGCGCCTCCACCTCCACCCCGGTATCACCCAAAAGCCCCAGCAGCAAATTGATATCATGCGTTTTTGGAAATGCAATACCCAAACTGTCCAGCCAGGCCTTTAACCCTTTTTCTACCGCTTGCTGCAAATGAAACCCGTAAACTGAATCATCAAAGACCTTTTCATCTTGCATGCCACGAAGAGCACGAAGGTCAGACTGAGCCTTATTAAACAGTTGTGCAGCCTGATTATGCTGCATACAGCACCCGCCCCTCGGCAACGGCCGCAGAAACCACGTGGTTGATCTCGGTACGCCAGTACTCAAACTCTTCCCGGCTATAGATCAAAATATCGATTGGGAAACGAGCCCAACGCAACTGATTGTAGACATTAACAATTTCTTGCTGTCGGCTGCGCCCCTCTCCAAAAGGATCAGACTCCACAATTAACAGATCAACATCCGAGTCATCGTTCCAGTCACCGCGCGCATGAGAACCGAACAGAATCAACTGTTCCGGGTGTACGGCTTCAACAATGGTATTGGTCAGCTTCTGTAGGGTCGCCTGCTCCATTTACGAGCTCAATGCCTCCATCACCTCATCCGAAATATCGGCATTGGTATAGACGTTCTGCACATCATCAAGATCCTCCAGCCGATCCACCAGCTTCATCAGTTTCTCGGCCCCCTCCTGATCCATTTCACACATGGTCGAGGCGCGCTGAGTGAGATCAGAAGACTCCGGCTCCAGTCCTGCATCGACCATCGCCTGCTTCACATCCATGTACCCGGCTTCATCGGTCAGCACCTCGATCATGCCGTCCTCATCGGTCACCACATCCTCTGCCCCGGCATCAAGTGCTGCCTCCATCACCGCATCTTCATCACTGCCTGCAGGATAGACCAGCACACCGGTCTTGGTAAAAAGGTAGGAGACAGAGCCATCGGTTCCCAGATTGCCGCCATGTTTGGTAAAGGCATGACGTACTTCAGAGACGGTACGGTTACGGTTATCGGTAAGGCAGTCGACCATCACCGCCACTCCACCGGGACCATATCCCTCGTAACGGATCTCATCAAAATTCTCGCCATCGACATCCCCGGAACCCCGTTTGACGGCACGATCGATGGTATCCCGGGTCATATTGGCGCCAAGCGCCTTGTCCACTGCAGCCCGCAAACGGGGATTATCGGCAATACTGCCTCCGCCCATCTTGGCCGCAACGGTGATCTCCCGAATCAGTTTGGTAAAGATTTTTCCACGTTTTGCATCCTGTGCCCCCTTGCGGTGCTGGATGTTGTGCCATTTACTGTGTCCTGCCATCTCACTTTTTCCTGCTGCTCAAAGTTGGGCAAATTCTAGCACAGCAGAGATACGGTCAGCCGGCCTCCCGGCCTACATCTCTATCTCGGCGATCAACTGTTCCCCCTGTTGCAGCAGTTCCTGAGGCATTGCCCGCTGCAGCGCCTGATCCTGACGGGAGCGCTCCACAATTCGCTTCAACAGCGCTCTCATCTGCAGTGCCTGGGCCATCACCACGGCATTGGCCCGACGCTGTGGAGAGGGTACATTGGGGACGCGGGTATCGGCAATCACCCGGTAGTGTTCCGGGTCACCCGCAACCACAGAATCGGTTACATCAACCCACCAAGGGCCCGGTGTCGGGGTCGTCTCCTGCTCTTGATCCGGAGAGATCAGCTCGGCATGCTCTTCCAACCAGTGCTCATCGACCATCATCACACTGTTGCTCTCCTCCAGATGACGCACGGAGTGGTCCAGCATGGTCAAGGCAATATGGGCACCACGACTGGACATCATCAGCCCGCCACGCAACACATCGGTATAGTGGCGTTTGGTTCCATCATTAAAGGTGACAACAGCGCAGTGGTAACTCAACTCTCAAGCCCAATCTATGACAGTGCAGATCACATCGGTAGTGGAAAACAGGGCCATTATCCACAGTGGACACCCACCGAAAACCCTATTCTTTAAATGGGGACTATTCAGTTTTTGCGGTTACACAGATTATGTCCCAGACTCAGGCTGCCGTAGCCTTTAGCAACAACCTCTCCAGACCGATCCAGGGATCACTGTCTGCCATCCCCTTGCCTGCACGGTCTATCTCTCCTGCGTAATGCAGAAGCTGCCGAATCTGCTGTGGCTGCAACCTGCGCAATAGGGCAGCCATCATTGGCATGCGCCGCTTCCACAATGCAGCAGGGACATACTCCAGTGGTTTGTAACGGGAGAGATTGGGCTCACTGCCGACTGCCGCCAACTCTTTCAGGTCTCGCACAATCGCCCAGAGAATCACCTGAATCGCCATCCCCTCTTCACGCAGCCCCTGCAGAATCCGCAGTGCACGGGCGCGCTCCCCGAGCAGCATCGCATCCGCCAGCTGAAAAGGATCAAAACGGGCGCTATCGGCAACCAGTTGCAGCACCAGCGCCTCATCCACCCGTTGACCCGGTTCAGTCAACAAAGAGAGTTTTTCGATCTCCTGCACTGCAGCCAGCAAATTTCCCTCAACTCGCTGCGCAATCAGCGTCGCCGCCCCCCGAGTTGCCTGCAGACCGGCACTGCTCATTCGTTGCAGCACCCAATCGGGAATTCGCCCCAACTCAAGCGGCCAGATCTGCACCACAACTCCAACCTGCTCAATCGCCTTGAACCACTTGGCACGCTGCGCTGAACCCTCCAGCTTGCCTGCACGAATCAATAAAATCTTGTCTGGTGGTGGTGAGGCGCACCACTCGCTCAACACTGCCGCCCCCTCTTTTCCCGGCTTGCCGCTGGGCAGACGCAGATCCACCAGCTTCTGCTCCGCAAACAGAGAGAGTGCGGCACTCTCCTGCTGCAAAACCGACCAGTTGAAATTAGCCTCAACGGTTATCAGTGAACGCTCTGCAAAACCCTGCTCACGTGCCCGCTCCACCACCCGCTGTGCGGACTCTTGCAGCAGCAGTGGCTCCTCACCACTGATCAGATAGACCGGGGCCAGTTTTTTTTGCAGCTGTGATACTAGCTGCTCCGGCCGCAGTTTCATCGGGTGGCGCCAGTCAGAGCACTAGCGCTTGCGTAGAGCACGCAGCAGATCCCGTACAGCGGCCTCCACCATCACCTGGCGCAGATAACGCTCCTCTTCTGTTTTCCCCAACACCTGGCTGGAGTCATACGCATAGTTTTCGCGCTGCTTCAGCACCCCCTCGCGCAAAGTTGCCCCTGTACGACTGCGTAATTTCCACGCAACCTGGTAGTTGAGCAGATACTCGCTGACCTTGCCATCGCTACCAACCGTAGCCACCCGACGCGAGAATGTCTCGTTGCTCAACACCAGTACTGCCGTCGCCACAGACTCACTGCCGGCAAGGTCTCCATTGGTATTGCGTATCGCATCCTGTGCCCCTTGCAGCAGCTCATTGGAGACACTATCTCCCACAACCCAGGTTGCAGCCATCTCCTCCGGCAGCAACACAGCTCCGCGCAGATGGAAGCCACACCCCTGCAGAAGCGTCAGTGTCAGCAGAGAGGTCAACAGAACCGTTTTGATACTTTTCATAATGGATAACCCCGTATTACCCCCTATTTACTTATCACTCCGGGGATACCTGAAAATTGTAAAAATGGCAGTAGCTGTTCAGATTACTTCTGAAGTTCGTCAGATCAAGGCAGAAAATGTGAGTTTACAACTGTAAATGACCATTTTCGAACGCCGATATGGCGAATTTCAGGGGTGAGCTGAATAGTTACGTTTACTTTACCACAAGATTGACCAACTTCTTCGGCACCACAATCACTTTGACGACCTCTTTACCCTCGATAAAACGCAGCACATTCTCATCGGCCAGTGCCTGTGCCTCAACCTCCTCCCTGGAGGCATCCACTGCCACCTCCAGCTTGGCACGTAGTTTGCCGTTGACCTGCACCACCATGGTCTGACTCTGTTGAACCAGGGCAGACTCGTCAAACCGGGGCCACTGCTGATCGATCACAGCCCCCTCGCACCCCAACGCATGCCAAAGTTGGTGTGAAAGATGGGGCACCATCGGCGAGAGCAGCAGGGTGACCGCCTCCAGCGCCTCCTGCATCAGTGCCCGCCCCTGCTCGGAATCATCTTCAAATTTGGAGAGGTGGTTGGTCAGTTCCATGACTGCCGCAATGGCGGTATTGAAAGTCATGCGTCGACCAATATCATCACCCACCTTGTGGATGGTCTGATGCAACATTCGACGAACCTCTTTCTGCCGATCATTCAACCCATCATTCTCAACACCGTTACCCACTACCCCCTTGTCGACATGGGTATGCACCAGACGCCAGACTCTCTTAATAAAGCGATAGGCCCCCTCCACTCCGGAATCGGACCACTCCAGTGACTGCTCTGGCGGGGCGGCAAACATGATGAAGAGACGCACGGTGTCAGCCCCGTAGCGGTCAATCAGCTCCTGTGGATCCACAGTGTTGCCCTTGGACTTGGACATCTTGGCCCCATCCTTCAGCACCATCCCCTGGGTCAGCAGATTGGTGAAGGGTTCATCCGAGTTGACCAGCCCCTCATCCCGCAACAGCTTGTGGTAGAAACGGGCATAGAGCAGATGAAGAATGGCATGCTCGACGCCTCCCACATACTGGTCAACCGGTGCCCAATAGTTGACCCGCTCATCCAGCATCGACTCACCCTGATCGCGGCTCGCATAGCGAGCGTAGTACCAGGAGGATTCCATAAAGGTGTCAAAGGTATCGGTCTCACGCTCTGCCTTGCCACCACACTGTGGACAGGCAGTCTCATAGAATTCCGGCATCTTCTTGATCGGAGAGCCCACACCATCAAAATCAACCTCTTCCGGCAACACCACCGGCAGCTGCTCCTCCGGTACCGGTACCGCACCACAGCTGGGACAGTTGATTACCGGAATCGGACACCCCCAGTAGCGTTGACGTGAAACCCCCCAGTCCCGCAGGCGGTAGTTCACCTTTCGCTGCCCCTTCTGTTCCTCTTCAAGGTAGTCGGCAATGGCGTTGAAGGCCCCCTTGAAATCGAGCCCATCAAACCGGGCCGAGTTGTAGAGCACCCCTTTATCGGTATAGGCCGCCTGGCTTACATCTGCCTCCTCGGCATCGGCAGGGCGGATCACCGGCTTGATCGGGATCTCGTATTTAGTGGCGAACTCCCAGTCTCGCTGGTCATGGGCCGGAACCGCCATCACCGCACCGGTACCGTAGCCCATCAATACAAAATTGGCCACCCAGACCGGAACCGTGTCACCGGTTATCGGGTGGACGACGCTGATGCCCAGTGCCATCCCCCTCTTCTCCATGGTCTCCATCGCCGCCTCGGAGGTCTCCATCCTGGAGCACTCCTGCAGGAACGCCTGCAACTCTGGATTGTTTTCTGCCGCCGCAACCGCCAATGGATGCTCAGCCGCAACCGCCACGTAGGTGACTCCCATCAGGGTATCGGGGCGGGTAGTGAAGACCGTCAACGGCTCATCGTTACTCCCCTCTGCCACTCCAAACTGCAGCTCCAACCCTTCGGAACGACCGATCCAGTTGGCCTGCATGGTGCGCACCGCCTCGGGCCAGCCATCCAGCTTGTCAAGACTGCCAAGCAGCTCTTCGGCATAGTCGGTGATCTTCATGAACCACTGCGGAATCTCGCGCCGCTCCACCACCGCACCAGAGCGCCAACCACGCCCATCGACCACCTGTTCATTGGCCAATACAGTGTTATCAACCGGATCCCAGTTGACCACCGCACTCTTCTTGTAGACCAGCCCCTTCTTCAACAGACGAGTGAACATCCACTGCTCCCAGCGGTAGTACTCGGGCCGACAGGTGGCAATCTCACGTGACCAGTCATAGCCATAACCCAGGCGCTGCAGCTGACCACGCATCTCGTCCATGTTCTGGTAGGTCCACTCAGCCGGCGCGACCTGGTTCTTGATCGCTGCATTCTCGGCTGGCAGACCGAAGGCATCCCACCCCATCGGTTGCAGCACACTCTTGCCCTGCATACGCTGAAAACGGGAGATCACATCCCCAATGGTGTAGTTGCGCACATGGCCCATGTGGAGCTTGCCACTGGGGTAGGGAAACATGGAGAGACAGTAAAACTTCTCACGATCCGGATCCTCCACCGCCGTGAAGGTTTCATGTTTGGCCCAGTACTGCTGTGCCTCCTGCTCAATCTGTTGCGGGTTGTACTGCTCTTCCATGTGCACCTGCTCAATAGGATTCGACAAACCGTGAAGTTTACCGCATGGCTGCTATCGATTCGACGAATTAGTGCTACGATAACGGTATAACAACAGAATTCAGGAGCCACTCATGTCTACCGAACAATCCCAACTGATTCGCCTCTACCACTCCCTGCAAGAGCAGTTACATGCCGTATTGGGTGAAAAAACGGAAGCTCCTCCCTCACTACAGCAGATCATCGAGGAACTCCGTGAGAAGCAGGCCGAATGGAGTGAACTGACCCGCGAAGAGATCGGCGCAGTGAGTGGATACTTGCAGCGGGATCTCGAAGCAGCCGGAAGCTTTCTGGCCGAAAGCGGTGAAGACCTGGGGCGCTGGTTCCACATGGAGGAGGCGCTGATTGAAGATCGCCTCAAGGATCTGTTCGAGCTGATGGGGGATCCCACCCGGGTTGCCCTTGAACAGCTCGATGCCGAGGCCCGCAGTACGCAGCTCTACCATCAGGGAGAGGTGATCGGGATGGGTAAACTGGAGTGCACCGAGTGCGGTGAAGCGCTACAGTTCAATGAAACGGCGGTCATTCCCACCTGCCCGAAGTGCGGTGCAACCACCTTCCGGCGGGCAGCAGAAGCAGAGGACTAAAACTGAAACGGCTACAGATTTTTCGCAAACCAGCGTTTCATCCGCTCCCAGATACTGCTCTTGCTGCCATCCATGAACAGGTCACCCTGCTGGCGGCTCTTGGCGGCATGAATTAGCAGTCCCACTCCGGTGGCATGCACTGGCGTCTTGACGATATCGATCATCCCCTCCACATTCTGGGGAACGCCCAAACGTACCGGCTTATGGAAGATCTCCTCTGCCAGCTCGACGGCCCCCTCCATTCGGGAGCTGCCACCAGTGAGAACGATACCGGCATTGATGACATCCTCAAACCCGCTGCGGCGCAACTCCGCCTGCACCAGCGTGAACAGCTCCTCATAGCGCGGCCCCACCACCTCGGCCAGCCCCTGGCGTGCCAAACGACGTTCGGGACGGTCACCAATACTGGGGACGGCAACCTCCTCATTGGGATCAACCATTTCGGAGATGGCACAGGCATACTTCACCTTGATCTGCTCGGCGTGGTGGGTGGGGGTACGCAGGAACACCGCAATATCGTTGGTGACCTGATCTCCAGCCACCGGAATCACGGCGGTGTGGCGTATCGCCCCCTCAGTGAAAACGGCGATATCGGTGGTACCACCTCCGATATCGATCATGCATACACCCAGCTCCTTCTCATCATCACTGAGCACCGCATAACTGGATGCGAGCTGCTCCAGCACCACATCTTCTGCCTCCAGCCCACACAAACGCACACACTTGACGATGTTCTGTGCGGCACTGATGGAACCGGTGACAATATGCACCTTTGCCTCCAGACGCACACCAGACATCCCCATCGGCTCCAGGATTCCCTCCTGGTTATCGATGATGAACTCCTGTGGCAAAGTGTGGAGAATCTTGTGATCAGAGGGGATGGCGATCGCCTTGGCGGCATCCACCACCCGATCGACGTCGATTGCAGTCACTTCACGGGTGCGGATGGCGATAATGCCGTGAGAGTTCATGCCGTGAATGTGGCTGCCGGCAATCCCCGCAGAGACCGATCCGATCTCGCAATCCGCCATAATCTCCGCCTCTTCCACCGCCCGCTGAATCGACTTCACCGTGGATTCGATATTGACCACTACCCCCTTCTTCAACCCTTTGGAGGGGTGGGTGCCAATACCGAGGATCTCCAGCTCCCCATTGGGCTGTAGCGCCCCTACAATCGCCGCAATCTTGGTGGTACCGATATCGAGACCAACGATCAGTTCACGCTCTTTCTTTCGCATCCAGTTGTTCCGTCAGATTCTGTTCAGCCGCACCACACCACATTCACCATCATCCAGGTGCGCCAGCTCGGTGGCTTCACCACCGGAAAGTGTTTAGTCTACAGTGGGTTCGGACTTTTTCCAATAACAGAGAGAGAGCTTTTGCAGATTTGGATCGATCTTTGGTAAGCAAAAGGGGGGGGGTAAATCACCCGGACTGGTTCGGTGGCTCCTTGAGCTGTAGCACCATACCACGCTCATACCTCAGATCCACCCCATCCAGCTGATGCTGAAAGCGTTTCAACACCACCTCCGACTGTGCAACCCAGCGGCGCAGACGCTTTTCAACCGCCCTGCGCCCAAGATAGATGGCGAGACCACTACGCAGGTGGAGTGAAACCGCACCACGCCGATCCACCTCCATACGCTGGATAGTCTCGGGCTGCCCCCCTGCAGAAAGAATCTTGTCCAGCTTCTGTAGCTGCTGGTAGGTTGCAACCGTATCCTGCTGCTGCGAGTCAATTCTGGGCAACTCCATGGCAGAGAGCACAATGCCATCCGCATCAAAATAGATACCATCCAGATTGAGATACCCCTGTTCCCCCCAGACAACCGCCGGCCGCTGCTCCTCGACCCACAGATTGAGACGGTCCGGCCACACCTTGCGCACTCTGGCCCGGTAGACCCAGGGCAGCGCTTCGATGGCCTCCCGCAGCTGCTCCGCATCCAGCGCCAGCAGCCCCGGCTGACCATGAATATCTACCAACTGGCTGATCTGCCGTGGCTGGATATGGGTGATCTTCCCGGCCAGTGTTGTCTGTTGTGAGGTGATTGGTTCCACCTCCAGTTCCATCGGTGGCATCTCTACCGCCGCCGGCCCCTGCTGCAACAGATAGAGACCGCCCGCAACGATCACCAACAGGGAGAGCAGCGCACCTATCCGTAAGGGAAAGCGGATGGATGCCCTGGGTGGTAGAGCCTTTGGACGGTTACGCGACTCCTTGCGTTTTCCCACCCCTCTCTTGTCCGCTCTGGCCACGTCTGCATCACCCCTGCCGCAGGATCTCCAGCAGCAACTGGTTGAACTCCAGCCCAGCAGCCCTGGCCGCCATCGGAACCAGGCTGTGGTCGGTCATCCCCGGAACTGTATTCACCTCCAGCAGCCAGGGAGACCCGGCTGCATCCACCATCAGATCCACCCGACCCCAGCCCTTGCATCCAAGAGCATGAAAGGCCTGCAGCGCCAGTTGCTGAAGCGCAGACTCTGCCTCCGCAGAGAGCCCACAAGGGCAGAGGTACTTGGTATCAGTGGCTCTGTATTTGGCCTCGAAGTCGTAAAAACCGTGCGGGGTTTGCAGCTGAATCACCGGCAGCGCACGCTCTCCCAGGATGGCAACGGTGTACTCCCTGCCTTCAATCCACTGCTCCGCCATCACGGCACCGGCATATTGCCCCGCCTCGCGCCAGGCCTGCTCCAGCGCTTCGGCCCGATCGACCCGGGTCATACCGATGCTGGATCCTTCACAGACCGGTTTTACCATCAACGGTACCCCCAGCCTATCCACCACCGCATCAAAGTCGGTAGCCTCATCCAGCACTTCAAACAGTGGTGTAGGCAGTCCGGTTCCCAGCCAGAGCTGTTTACTACGCAGCTTGTCCATCGCCAGTGCCGATGCCAACACCCCTGACCCGGTATAGGGGATATGCAGTGACTCCAGTACCCCCTGCATCACCCCATCCTCTCCCCCTCGGCCATGCAGCACGACAAAGGTGCGATCAAATTCCTGCAGCCGCGCAATGGATGCCTCTGCCGGATCGAAGCGAAATGCATCCACCCCCTCCTGCAGCAATCCCTCCAGCACGGCCTGACCACTCTTCAGCGAGATCTCCCGCTCGGAGGAGTCCCCTCCCATCAAAACCGCGACCCGCCCCCACCTGTTCTGCTCTGCTGTTGTCATCTTCGCTCACCCACAATACGAACCTCCGGCTTCAGGGTTACCCCCTGCTTCTGCTCCACCGCTGCAATCACATACTCAATCAGTGTCTCAATCTGTTCGGCGTTGGCCTCCCCCCGGTGAACAATAAAGTTGGCGTGTTGACGGGAGACGCAGGCGGCCCCGATACAGTACCCTTTCAGGCCACTCTGTTCGATCAGCCTTCCCGCAAACGCACCCGGTGGGTTGCGAAACACCGAACCACAACTATACTCGGCCATCGGCTGGGTACGGTTGCGGGTATTGAGCTGCTGCTGCAAGGTTTGCGATTCATCCCTCTCTGGCAGTGATCGGCGAGCAAACGTGGCCGAGACAAACCAGCCCTCCGCAGGGGCGGTTAGCGGCACAACAGAGCGATACCCGACTGTATACGCATCGGCACTCTGCCGACTGACTCTACCATACCGATCCATCACCTCAACAGATTCGACCAGCCCCCAGATCTCCTGCCCGAAGGCACCTGCATTCATCGCCAGTCCTCCACCAACCGAACCGGGAATACCCGCCAGAAAATCAAAACCATGCCACCCTGCGCCACGGGCAGTACGTGCCAGTCGTGCCAGAGAGACCCCGGCCCCGGCATGAATCCGTTCACCCTCCACCGTTACGGCCTCCTGCCCCTGGGAAAGCAGCACCACCGTGCCCCGCACACCACCATCCCGAACCAGCAGGTTGCTGCCACGCCCGATCCACAGCAGTGGCTCCTCTTCCGGCAGGGTAGAGAGAAAGGATGCCAACCCATCGGAGGACTCTGCCAGACAGAGCCGATCCGCCACACCACCGACCTTCCAGCTGGTATAGGGGGCCAGTGGCGCCTGCAACTTGATGGTCAGCCCGTCACCCATTCCCCGGATCTCCCCAGCGCTGCACAATCTGTGGGGCCGCCTGACCAATATTGCCGGCACCGGAGAGCAGCAGAAGATCTCCCTCCTGTACCACCCCGGGCAGCACCTCCATCACCCCATCCAAATCATGAACCAGCACCGGCTCCACCTCTCCACGAGCCCGAATGGAGCGGGCCAGACTGCGCCCATCGGCACCCGTTATCGGCTCCTCTCCCGCTGCATACACCTCCAGCAGCAGCAGCTGATCGACTCTGGAGAGCACCTCGACAAAATCATCATAGAGGTCGCGGGTACGGCTGTAGCGGTGTGGTTGAAAGGCCAGTACCACTCTGCGACCCGGCCAGCTGTTGCGGATGGTCTCTATGGTAGCGGCCAACTCACGTGGATGGTGACCATAGTCATCCACCACCTCTACCCTGGCCGTGGGAAACCGGCACCAGCCGTAGTTCTCGAAACGTCGGGCAATCCCCCCAAAACTCTGCAATCCCTGCACAATCACCTCATCATCCACCCCCAGATAACTGGCTACGGCAATTGCCGCCAGCGCATTGAGCACATTGTGGTGTCCGGGCAGATTGAGTATCACCGGCAGGGGAGAGCGGCCGGGACGAATCAGCCTGAAGTGACTCCTGCCCCCCTCCAGCGCTACCTGATCGGCACCAAAATCGACTCCATCCGAAAAACCATAGCGCAGCAGTGGCCGGGTCAGCTGCCCGGCAATGCGCTGCACCCCCGGGTCATCGGCACAGAGTACCGCACAGCCATAGAAGGGCAGGTGGTGGATAAATTCAACAAAGGTGTGGTCAAGCTGAGTCAGGTCCCCCCCATAGGTAGACATGTGATCCTCATCAATATTGGTCACCACCGCCACCATCGGCTGCAAGTGGAGAAAGGAGGCATCGCTCTCATCCGCCTCGGCCACCAGGTAACGCCCCTTGCCGAGCTGTGCACCTCCCTCCCCTGCGCCCTGCCCACCCGCACGGTTGATACGACCACCAATGACATAGGTCGGGTCGAGCCCCGCCTGCTCCAGCAGGGTGGCCACCAGACTGGTGGTGGTGGTCTTGCCGTGGGTGCCTGCAACCGCAATGCCGTAGCGAAAGCGCATCAGCTCCGCCAGCATCTCGGCACGGGGAATTACCGGGATGTCGGCACTACGGGCCGCCACCACCTCCGGGTTGTGCTCATTGATCGCACTGGAGACCACCACCACATCGGCCCCTTCAACCTGTCCAGCAGCATGGCCGAGGAAGACCCTGGCCCCCATCTCGCGTAACCGGGTGAGGATGGCGGATTCGTTCTGATCTGAGCCACTGATGGTAAAACCAAGGTTCAGCAGCAGTCGGGCAATACCATTCATGCCGGCACCACCGATCCCGATCAGGTGAATCTTACGTACCCGTTCCATCGGCTCGATACCTGGCCCTGTGTTATTCATGATCCCTCTCTCCTTAGAGCATTTGCCTGACAGATGGCGACAACCTCCTGCGCTGCCTCTGCCTTGCCCAGAGAACGGGCACTACGTCCCATCTCCAACAGTGGTTGTGGATCTTCCATCCACTGCTCCAGCAGCTGCAGCAGGCGTTTCGCATCCAGCTCATGCTGCTGTATCAGCTGTGCCGCACCAGCACGCTGCAGAACCGCTCCATTGGCACTCTGATGGTCATCCACTGCAAAGGGGAAGGGAACCAGAATGGCGCCTCTCCCCACCAGGGCAAGCTCGGATACAGTCATTGCACCGGCCCGACAGAGTACCAGATCACACCAGCTGTAGGCCTCTTCCATCGATTCAATATACGGTACTACCCGGATCTGTTGTCCATCGATATTCACTCCGTGACGGACATAATCGGACTCGGTATCCTGCAGATGGTTGGCCCCGGTCTGGTGATAGAGCGCCACTCGCCCCTGCAGGCTTGCCGCCACCTCCGCTACCAGCTGGTTGATGCGCCGAGCACCAAGACTACCCCCCAGCACCAGCAGCCGCAGTGGCTGGTGTGGGGAGACCTCGGCAACCTGCTGCAGGCCGCTACGCAGTGGATTGCCAACCGTCGAAACCTTCTCTCGCTGTGCAAAGGTTCCGGCAAAGGCCTCCAGCACAACCGTGGCAAAACGTGAGAGCAGGCGGTTGGTCAACCCGGCAATGGCATTTTGCTCATGCACCACCAGCGGCCTGCGCAGCAGCCACGCCGCCACTCCACCGGGACCGGAGGCAAACCCGCCCATCCCCAGCACTACATCGGGATCCACCCGCCTGACTACAGCAACCGCCTGCCACAACGCACGCAGTAAGCGCACTGGTGCAAGCAGCTGGGTCACCCGACGTTTGCCACGCAACCCACCAATGGAGATGGTCTGCAATTCAACCCCGTGCTGTGGCACCAGGCGACTCTCCATGCTGTTGGGAGCCCCCATCCACACCACCTCTCCCCCCTGCTCACGCCACAACGTGGCCACCGCCAGGGCCGGATAGATATGGCCACCGGTGCCTCCTGCCATGACCAGCAACCGGGACATCAACGATTTTTCCTGCGCTGACGCTGTGCCTGTGGCCCCAACTCATACTCGATACGCATCAACATCGCGATTGCCACCATCATCACCAGCAGACTACTGCCGCCGTAACTGATCAACGGCAGCGTCAACCCCTTGGTCGGTAGCAGATTCATATTAACCGCAAGGTTGATCAGCGCCTGCAGACCAATCCAGGTGCCAATGCCATAGGCAAGGTAGCTGGCAAAGGCCAGCTGATTGAGTGCTGCACAGTGGGCAATCCGGTACGCCTTGAGAACCAGGTAACTGAAGAGAGCCGCAACCGACAGCGTCCCCACCACCCCCAACTCCTCTGCAATCACCGCCAGGATGAAGTCGGTATGCGCCTCCGGCAGGTAGAACAGCTTCTGCAGCCCCTCTCCCAGCCCCAGCCCCTGCCAGCCGCCCCGGCCATAGGCGATCAAGGCCTGGGTAATCTGATAGTTTCGCCCCTGAGGATCGACCAGAAAGGGGTCATCCCCGAGGAAAGAGACCATACGGGCAACCCGGAATGGCTCCATCAAGATCGCACCTCCCAGAAAGAGAATGCCACAGAGGATAAAGATGCCAAACAGCCAGGGTTTGACTCCTCCCAGCCACATCATCACCATCACCACCGCCATCATCACCACCGCTGCCCCCAGATCCGGCTCGACCAGAATCAACACACTGACAAAGGCGAGCAGAATGATGGGGCGTACCACCGCGGCAATATCGCTCACCACCTTGTCGCGGTGACGCACCAGATAACCGGAGAGGTAGAGGTAAGCCGCCAGCTTGGTAAATTCCGATGGCTGCAGCCGTACCGGCCCCAGCGCAATCCAGCGTGATGCCCCATTGACCTCGACCCCGATCAGCAGCACCAGAATCAACAACAAGGCACTCAACAGCAGCAGGGCCGGAGAGATCCTCTCCCAGAACTGCAGCGGCACCTGCAGCACCGCAAAGCCGAGCACAAAACCGATGATGGCGTATTGAAACTGTCGCACCAGATAGTGAAACGGATCCCCAAAGCTCTTCTCCGCAACCGGCATCGAGGCGGAGGCGACCATAACCAGACCAAACAGCAGCAGCAACATCGCCGCCGGGAACAGTCCGGATTCATACACCGAGCGGCTGATACTGCGAATCCCGGCTGCTTTGGGTTGCTTGCCACGCCCCTCCTTCTTCCACAGCAGCAGATCCGATAGTGAGGAGAAACCGGCGATCATGCAGCCACTCCCAACTGTTCACTCAGTGCATGGCGGAAGGCATCACCGCGCGCCTCAAATCCGGTAAATTGATCAAAGCTGGCACAGGCGGGAGAGAGTAGTACGGTATCTCCCGGTTGGGCACAGGCGGTAGCCACTGCGACCGCCTCCTCCATTCCGGCAGCATACTGTACCGGAACCACGCCACCGAGTGCTGCAGCAATCTTTTGGCGATCCTCTCCCAGCAGAACGGCGCAACGAACCTGTGCCTCTACCCAGGAGCGCAGCGGAGAGAAGTCCGCCCCCTTCCCCTGCCCTCCGGCAATCCAGATCAACTTCCCGTTCAAGCTGGCACTGAGGCCAGCTATGGCCGCCTCGGTTGCCCCCACATTGGTCCCCTTGGAGTCATTGATCCACCCTACACCAGCATGCTCCCCCAACCACTCGGTACGGTGTGGCAAGCCGACAAAGGTCTGCAACACCTCCAGCATAGGTGTACGCGGGAGCCCCACTGCATCTCCCAGCGCCAGTGCTGCCAGTGCATTGCGCCAGCTGTGCTCTCCCTTCATCTTCATGGCCGAGACCGGCAACAACGCCTCCTCCCCCTGGAAGAGCCAGGGCTCTGCGGCATACAGAGAGATCCCAAACTGGCCAGCTTGCGGGACATCCAGACCAAACCGGGTAATGGATTCTGGTGGCTCCAGTCCGCTCTGCAAGCGCCTCTCCAACCAACGCTCTATCCACAAATCATCCGTTGCTAGCACGCTATGGACAGCCCGGTGATAGATTCTCATCTTGGTCTCGGCGTAGTGATCCAGATCACGATAGCGGTCAAGGTGGTCTGGTGAGATATTCAAAACCACTGCCGCAGCGGCAGAAAAGTGGTGAACACTCTCCAGTTGAAAGCTGGAGAGCTCGAGCACGTAGAGCTCCGGCAACTTCTCCTGCAGCAGCTCCATCACTGGGGTTCCAAGATTGCCGCCCGCACGAACCGCCACTCCGGCCTTTGCCGCCATCTCCGCCACCAGCGTAGTCACCGTGCTCTTGCCGTTGGATCCGGTGATGGCAACGATCGGCACATCCACCAGCCAGGAGAAGAGTTCGATATCCCCAACCACCTCCACCCCGGCATGCGCTGCAGCCTCGACTGCCGGATGCCAGCGTGAAACCCCGGGAGAGAGCACAATACGCTCAAAGCCGGAGAGAAATGCTGCTTCCAGCGGCCCCAGGGTGATCTCAAGTGCCGGGTAACGGCTACGTAGCGGATCAATGTCCAGGTCGCTGCGGGTATCCGCTGCCGCTACCGCCACCCCCAGGCCTGCCAGAAAGTGGAGTACCGCCTGTCCGCTGTGACCCAGCCCGACCACCAGCGTCTTGCGCTGCAGCCGCTCTCTCTGCTCTTTATTGATCTTCATCACCAACTACCGAATCTTCAGGGTGGCCAGACCGATCAGTACCAGGATGAAGGTGATGATCCAGAAACGAACAATAACGCGGGGTTCCGGCCACCCCTTGAGTTCAAAGTGGTGGTGAATCGGGGCCATCCTGAAAACACGCTTTCCGGTCAATTTGAAGGAGGCCACCTGAATCATCACCGACAGGGTCTCCAGTACAAAGATTCCTCCCATGATCACCAGTACCAACTCCTGACGTACCAGTACCGCCACCATGCCCAGTGCCGCTCCCAGCGCCAATGCCCCCACATCCCCCATGAACACCATGGCCGGATAGGCGTTGAACCAGAGAAATCCGAGCCCGGCCCCAACCAGCGCTCCACAGAAGACCACCAGCTCCCCCGCTTCCGGCAGAGAGGGGATCGCCAGATAGTGTGCAAACTCGACATGGCCACTCAGATAGGCGAAGACGCCCAGCGCGCCCCCCACCAGCACCGTTGGCATGATCGCCAACCCATCAAGCCCATCGGTAAGATTGACGGCATTGCTTGAACCCACCACCACAAACCAGGCCAACGGCAGATAGAGCACCCCCAGCTCAAACACCACCTCCTTGAAGAAGGGGACGATCAACTCAGTCTCTACCGGGCTCTGCGCCACCAGATAGATCCAACCCACCGCCAACGCTGCAATCAGCGACTGTCCGGCAAACTTGGCCCGTGCGGAAAGCCCCTTAGGATCCTGATAGACCACCTTCTTGTAGTCATCAATCCAGCCGATTACCCCAAACCCCAGGGTAACCAGTAACACCGACCAGAGATAGTGGTTTGTCAGATCCCCCCACAACAGTGTGGATATGGTGATCGCCACCAGAATCAGAGCCCCTCCCATCGTCGGCGTACCCGCTTTCTGCAGGTGGGTCTCGGGACCATCCTCCCGCACCGCCTGTCCCACCTTGTACTGGGTCAATTTACGAATCATCATCGGCCCCACCACAAAGGAGATCACCAACGCGGTCAGCGCCCCCAGAATAGCCCGCAGGGTCAGATACTGAAAGACGGTAAAGGGGGAATAGAGCTGTGCCAGATAGTCACCGAGATAGAGCATCATGAGTTGGAAACCTCCGTCTGGATTCTCTCTACCTCATCCGTTTCTGTCAGTGCATTCACTATCCGCTCCATCTTCATAAACCTGGACCCCTTGACCAGAATGGTTGTCCCTTGTTGCAAGCGTGGCTCCAGCGCATCCAGCAGCGGCTCCAGTGCAGTGAAGGCCTTTGCCCCGGCGCCATAACCCGCAGCCACCTCGGCGGCATACTGTCCTACCGCATAGAGGCTATCTATGCCAGCCGCAGCGGCCCACTCCCCCACATCTCGATGCAGCTGCGCTGCCGACTCTCCCAACTCGCCCATATCACCAACCACCAGCAGCTGTTGTCCCGGTGTTGCGGCCAACACCGCAATGGCACTCTGCATCGACTCCGGACTTGCGTTATAGCCATCATCAATCACACTGCAGCCGCGGCGTCCAGGTACACGGTGCAGCCTTCCCGGAATCGATTCAACCCGCTCCAGCCCCTGCTGGATCTGTTCCAGGGTTGCCCCCGCTTGCAGGGCCAGTGCCGCTGCAGCCAGAGCATTGATACGGTTGTGTTCTCCCGGCAGAGGGAGCACAACCACTACCCGTCCCCCCTGATATTCCAGCACAAAGGGCCGCTCCAGTGCGACCTCTCCCCACAACGGACAATCCGGAGAGGGCGCATACCCAAAATGGAGCTGTGGATGGCTGGAGGCCATTCTACTCCACTGCGACTGCTGTGGAAGTGCCCGGTTGATCACCGCAACGCCACCACTCGGCAGGCCGGCGTAGATCTCCCCCTTGGCATCGACAACCTGCTGCACACTTCCAAATCCACCCAGGTGGGCCGAACCCGCATTATTGACCAGTGCAGCGGTTGGGGCCGCCAGCGTGACCAGGCGGGCAATCTCTCCCGGTGCACTTGCCCCCATCTCCACCACCGCCCAGCGGTGTTTCGGCTTGATTCGCAGCAGGGTCAACGGCACACCAATCTCGTTATTGAGATTACCCGCTGTGCTGATCCCCGGCCCCTGACAGGAGAGAACCGAGGCCACCATCTCCTTGACCGTGGTCTTGCCATTACTGCCGGTGATTGCCAGCAGCGGGATGGAAAACTGTCTGCGCCAGGCGGCCGCAAGTGCCCCCAGCCCCTGCAGGGTATCGGTCACCACAATCTGCGCAATGGGGTGATCAAGCGCCGTGGATACCATCGCTGCAACGGCACCTCTCTGCAGCGCCGCCTCCACATACGCCTCTCCGTTAAAATTGGGTCCTTTGAGGGCAACAAACAGCTCACCGGCAGCAACCGTGCGACTATCGGTACTCACCCCCTGAAAAGGCTGATCTGCCCCGATCAATCTACCCTCGACCGCTGCCGCAACCTCGGAGAGATGATTCAGAGTCACCATATCAGCCACCACATGCACCTCTCTCGATCAACTGCCGGGCAATCTTGCGATCACTGAAGGGGATCCGCTCGGTGCCGATCTGCTGCCACGATTCGTGCCCCTTTCCCGCCACCAGAACCACATCGCCATCCCTGCTATTGCAATAACTCTGCACAATCGCCTGCTCACGCACCTCTACCACCTGAGCCTTATGGGGAGTACGCATACCCTGCAGGATTTCATCGATAATCTGCAACGCAGGCTCACTCCGGGGGTTGTCACTGGTCACCACGACCTCATCGGCAAACTGCTCTGCCACCGCCCCCATCTGCGCACGCTTACCCCGATCACGCTCTCCACCACAACCAAACACCAGCCACACCTTGCCCCCCTCCTGGTGCAGGTGTTCACGCACCGCCTTGAGTGCAGCCATCAGTGCACCCGGCGTATGGGCATAGTCAATCACCAGCATCCCGTGGTCACCCTGTTTTGCCATAAAGGGCTCCATACGCCCCTGCAACGGCTGCACACTTGCCAGCGCCGCTACCGCCTGCGCCAGTGGAAAACCCCGCGCCAACAGCACCCCAAGTGAGGCCAACAGATTACTGGCATTGAAGTACCCCATCAGGGGGGAGTGGAGTGTCTGTCGCTCACCTTGACAGGTAACGCCCAGCTGTAATCCACTTCTATCCTGCCTCTGCAGCTGCCCATAGAGTGGCGCTGCAGGCTGCTGCAGGCTGTATCCAACCACCTCAACCGTATCAGGAGGGGTAGCCACAATCTCTCTACCCAGCTCATCATCCAGATTGACCACAATCGAACGCAGCCCCTCTCGATAGAACAGCTTCTTCTTGGCGGCACGATAAGCGGCCTCGGTACCATGGTAGTCCAGATGATCTCGTCCTAGCTGGGTTAACACCGCAACATCCATCGCGGTTCCAGACAGCCGCTGCTGTTCAATCCCATGCGAAGAGGCCTCCAGGGTTACACTACGCCCACCGAGATCGACTATCCGGCGCAGCAATGGCTGCAACTCGAGAGGAGGTGGGGTTGTGTGGGTTGAGGCACCCAGTGGCTCCCCAGCCATCATGCGGTTTTCCACCGTACCGAGCAGGGCTGCTCCCCCCTCCAGGATCTCCAGTGCAGAGGCGGTCAACCAGGCTACCGTACTCTTGCCATCAGTGCCGGTGACGGCAGCAATGTTCAGGTCAGAGGATGGTGCGCCATAATAGCGATCCGCCACTCTACCCAGTACGGTTTGCAGATCCTGCACCGGGATCTCCCAGGACCGGGAACTCTGCTCCCCATGCTCAACCACCACCGCAACCGCCCCCTGTTGCAGGGCATGATCAACATACTCCCTCCCATGCGCTCTGTGGCCGGGCATGGCAAAGAAGAGGGTGCCGGGGGTGACCGTACGGCTATCCACAGACAGTGCTTCAACCACGGTATCACACAGGGCTTGCGGCACCTCCGAGATACCTGCAAACAGACCCTCCAGATTCCATTGCGGCCCGGACATTACACCTCCTCCTCATCCGGCCCTTCCGGAGCAATCCCCATCACCCGCAGTGCGCCGCCCATCACCTCGGAAAAGATTGGTGCCGCCACCGCCCCTCCGGTGTAGTACTTACCTTTCGGGTCATCCACTACAACCACCACCACGATTTTGGGATCATTGATCGGAGCCATACCGGCAAACAGGGCCACATGGCCGAAGGGTTTACCCTCGGCATCCTTGTAGCGCCCTCCCACCAACTTGTCGACGGTACCGGTCTTGCCGGCCACCCGATACTCCTTGACCCGGGCTCTTCTCGCTGTGCCCCCCTCCTGTGTCACCTTCTCCATCATCTTGCGCAGCTGACGAGCGGTCTCTGCAGAGATCACTCGGCGAGTACCATATCGATCCGGTTCATCCGGCTGGTAGAGTAGCGTCAATGGGCGAATGACCCCATCCTCGGCCAGTGCGGTATAGGCGCGAGCCAGCTGCAGCGGGGTCACACTCATCCCGTAGCCATAGGACATCGTTGCCTGCTCCACCTTGCGCCAGCGGGCATAGTCGCGCAGTACACCAACCGCCTCTCCCGGGAAACTGCTACCGGTCTCCTCCCCGATACCGGCCAGATCCAGCACCCGCCAGAACTGTTCCGGCTCCATCATCAAGGCCACCTTGGCCGAGCCTACATTGCTCGACTTCTGTAGCAATTTCTCCATGGTCACCTCCTTGTAGTTGTGACCACGAAACTCCCGTACAGTCAGCCCTCGCATACGGAAACTTCCCGGGTTGGTGTCAATCACTGTCTCACGGTCCACCAAACCACTCTCCATGGCCGCTGCCACAGTGAAGGGTTTCATGGTCGAACCCGGCTCCAGCAGATCGGTTACCGCACGATTGCGCAGCGCCCCCCCCTTGCGCTGCGAGAGATCATTGGGATTGAAGGAGGGGAGGCTGACCATCGCCAGAATCTCCCCCCGATCGGAGTCCAGCACCACCACCGAGCCGGAGGAGGCATCATGCTTCTTCAGTGCCTGATTCAGTGAACGGTAGGCCAGAAACTGTAATCGCCTGTCCAGACTGAGGTGGAGCCGCTTGCCTGCCTCCCCCTGCTCGACCAGACCAAGGGTCTCGATCGGCTTTCTGGCAGCATCCCGCACCACACTGACCCGTTCAGGCGTACCGTTAAGCCACTCATCGAAAGCGTACTCAATCCCCTCCTGTCCGATATCCTGCCGATTGGTGAAGCCGAGAAAGGATCCCATCGCCTCCCCCTCCGGATAGAAGCGACGGCTGCCGCGACGAAACTCAACACCGGCAATCTCCAGTGCTGCAATTTTCTGTTTCACCTCTGGCTCTACCTGGCGCTTGAGCGGAATATACTGCTTGTCTGCATACCGCTGCAGTTTCTTCCGCAGCCAGCTGTCCGGCTTGTCCAGCAGCTTGGCCAGCGCCTTGCGCTTCTCGGGGGCATCGGGAAAGCGGGATGGGTTACAGCCCACCGTAACCATCGGTGTACTCAGTGCCAGTACGGCCCCATTGCGATCAACAATCTCACCACGCCGAGCCGGAATCAACATTTCACCTACATGTTGGTGATCTGCCCGATCCGGCAACCTGGCACTGATATATTCCGGAAACAGATGCAACATTACCGCACGCCATACCACCGCCAACAGGGCCGAGCCCAACAGCACAAAGATCACATTGCGCCGCATGCCGATATCCTTGATCATCGCAGCAGCCGCCATCAGCGCACCACCAACCGTTCGGTCTTTTCTGGATAGTGCATCTTCAAATCACTACGTGCCCGATCCTCAATCCGCGCCAGGTTACCCCATGCCGCCTCCTCCAGACGTAACCGCCCCTGCTCCTCGAGGGCCTTCTCATACTGGTTGGTCAACCCCTGCAGGGTGACATAGAGCTGTACCTGACGATGCTTCAGGTAGATTACCCCGACCGCACTCGCCATTACCAAAAGCATCAACAGGGTAATAACGGCTGCGCGAGTCAGTGGTGAACTGGATGTATACCAGCTACTCACCATGCACCTCCTCACCATTGAGACGCTCGGCAATACGTAACACAGCACTGCGTGCACGTGGGTTGCGCTGCAGCTCTTCCACCCCCGCAAACTGCGCCTTGCCGATCGTCTTGAACACGCCAGGAATGGTTTCACTGCGCATGGGAATATCGGCCGGAAGCTCTTTCTGGCGGGTGGCCGACTGCTTCAAAAAGCGTTTCACCATGCGGTCTTCGAGTGAATGAAAACTGATGATTGCCAGACGCCCCTGTGGAGCCAACAGCTGAGCAGACTGCTCGAGCACTTGCCTGAGCTCCCCCAGCTCATGGTTAATGTGAATACGGATTGCCTGAAAGCTTTTGGTTGCCGGGTGCCTTTTACTGTGGCCCGGAATCACCCGCTTGATCAACTCTGCCAACTGTTGTGTGGTGGTCAACTCGGTAGTGGCTCGGCAGTCGACAATCGCCCTGGCAATCCTTCTGGAGTGACGCTCCTCTCCATACTCCCACAACACCCGTGCAATCTCCTGCTGCTCCTCGCGCTGCAACCACGCTGCAGCACTCTCCCCCTGCTGTGGGTTCATACGCATATCAAGCGGGCCGTCCTGCATGAAACTGAACCCACGATGGGGCTCATCAAGCTGTGGAGAGGAGACCCCAAGGTCGAGTAGCAGGCCATCCAGCCTCTCTCCTCCCTGCTGCTGTACGATACTGTCGAGTTCGGAAAAGGGGCTCTGCACTACCGTCACCCGTGCATCCTGCTGAAAACGTTTTCTGGCTACCGCTACTGCCGTGGGGTCACGATCCAGCAGCAACATACGGCCCTGACCTGAAAGCCGCTGTAAAATGGCCGCTGAGTGTCCACCTCGTCCGAGGGTTGCATCGACATAGAAACCGTCTGCCCGAATATTGAGCCCTGCTACCACCTCTTCCAACAGTACCGGAAGGTGGTCTGGTTTCCCGGAATCAGAAATAGACATCCTGAAGCTGGCCCAGCTCTTCTTCGCTCAGCTCTTCAGGTTGTGACACCGCACTCCATGCCTCTCCATCCCACAACTCCATCTTGTGCCCGACACCGGCCAGAACCGCCTCCTTGTCGATCCCGGCATGGTCGCACAGATCCCGATTCAACAGGATCCGACCATTCCCATCCATCTCACACTCCTGAGCCCGCCCAATCACATAGCGACGCAGTGACGACTGCTGGGAGCCGGGAAGCTTTCCAATCTGCTCCTCCACATGCTCCCACTCGGGCAGTGGAAAAATATTGAGACAGGCCGAACGGTGATCAGGAGAGACCACCACCTTGCCACCCGAGGATTCAAGCAGTCGTGCCCGATAGTGTGCCGGTATCGAGACCCGACCCTTGCCATCAAGCTTGACTGACTTGTTACCCCGAAACACGGCCCATTACCGGGTATCAATTCGCCTGCATTCTGAGGAAGGCAGGGATATCCAGATACTCCTCATCCAACCCGCGACTGGCTGCTCCCGTTACTGCGGGGGCCTCCTGACGCTGATAGGTGGGGCGATCAAAGTCGGTATTAATAGACTGGTTGGAGCGGATGACCGGCGCATCATCGGTTCCAGTGCGCAGTGGCTCAACCACCTCCAGCGGAGGCTGTTTGCGGGCTGTTGTGGCTGCAGCAGCCGTCTGTACATTATCCAGACCGGTGGCCACTACCGTCACCCGGATTTCATCTTCCATCTCGGGATCAAAGGCGGTACCAATCACAATAGTTGCCTCTTCCGACGCGTACTGGTGAACCGCACTACCAACCGCACGATATTGCCCCATACTGAGATCATAGCCAGAGGTAATGTTGACCAATACACCACGTGCACCACGCAGATCGATGTCATCCAGCAGCGGACTGTGCAGGGCCTTGTCTGCCGCCTCGGCGGCACGATTCTCACCGGTTGCATGACCGGTTCCCATCATCGCCATACCCATCTCCGACATCACCGTCTTCACATCGGCAAAGTCGACATTGACCATCCCCTCACGGGTAATCAACTCGGCAATCCCCTGCACCGCGCCATGCAGTACACCGTCTGCCTCACGGAAGGCTGCCTTGAGGGGCATATCCTCACCAAACACCGTCATCAACTTCTCGTTGGGGATGGTAATGATGGAGTCAACATGCTGGCTCAACTCTTCAATTCCCTCCATGGCGATGGTCATTCTCTTCTTGCCTTCCATCTCGAAGGGTTTGGTGACGACCGCCACCGTGAGAATACCCATCTCCTTCGCCACCTCGGCCACTACCGGGGCCGCACCGGTCCCGGTTCCACCCCCCATACCGGCGGTGATAAACAGCATCTCGGTGCCTTCAATCGCTTCTCGAATCGCCTCACGATCCTCCAGCGCGGAATCCCGTCCAACCGTTGGTTTCGCCCCTGCACCACGCCCCTTGGTGGTCTGCAGACCGATCTGCAGCACGGTTTCTGCAGTAGAACGGCCCAAGGCCTGTGAATCGGTATTCGCACAGATGAAGTCCACCCCTTCGATCTCGGACGAAACCATATGCTCCAGTGCATTTCCACCGGCGCCCCCCACACCAATCACACGAATGATGGCGCTATCAGAAAATGAATCAGTGACCTCTTGAAACATGTTGCTCCCTCATGTTGTTCCCTCGGAATAGTACTCTTGGACAAACCCACTTCTCTCCAGAAAGCCCCACTATACTCCACTTTTTTCCAAGTTCAACCGCTTCAATAAGAAAATCCCCACCCAATACACCATCTGTAACTTTTATTAATAGAGAACAAAATAGTCATTATTTTCAGTATTTTATTTAAATTTAACCTAATGCACAGGAGAACAAATGGCGCCCGCGAAAGGCTGAGGGGTAAATTGGGAAATCGTGGGAGCGGAAAGCGATCAAACAGGTATAAATCGCGCCAGAAATTGATGAATCCGGACTTTTCTGATCTGAATATCAGGTGGAAGCTGGCCGATAAGCCGGGTTCTGTCGTGGGCAACCATTCATCTGGGATGTGCGTCACCACACACCTCAAGCAACCTACCCGGGAGCGGGACGAGCCATCCCACTACTCCCCTATTTGGTCTTGCTCCGAGCGGGGTTTACCATGCCACAGTCAGTTACCTGCTGTGCGGTGCGCTCTTACCGCACCCTTTCACCCTTACCGGTATGGTGAACCATACGTAGGCGGTCTGCTCTCTGCTGCACTTTCCATAGGCTTATATCTTGACGACTTTCACCTTCCAGGCGTTACCTGGCGCTCTGCTCTGCGGAGCCCGGACTTTCCTC
>CAYFNH010000020.1:0-30291 GCA_964344435.1 uncultured Piscirickettsiaceae bacterium
CTAGAACTGGTCCTGTAGTGTATGTTATGACCCAAATAATTATATGTATGTTCAGTGTGGGATTTATTCTTCCTGTCTCGCATGAACTGGAGTGATTTTGAACGTAGTAGATACATTAAACTAACGGCGGCCATTGTTAAAAGCTTCCTTGTTTCTTGTTAATTCCATTGAAAATATGAGTAATATGATTGTTGATGGAGTGTTCTAGATGTTTTTTGTTAGTTTCTAGAGCAGACTGATCAACTTGAGGATGCCATAGGTGAAAAACTGCGGTCGAATAGCGCCCTTCTTTTCTTAAAACGTCAGAGTTGATCAGGCGTATCACCAGATCACTGTCTTCAAGCCCCCAACCAGTGAAGCTTTCATCAAAGCCGTTGATATCGATCAGGTCACTTTTCCATGCGGCCAGGTTGCATGTGATCGCACCTTCCCATTTCGTGGGATGGTAATGTCGCCATCGAGTTCCGGGTATCTTGATCAGTGGTAGAAACCGATTACTCTGCCCGGTCAGTCGCAATGACAGCCATCGCCACAGTGAAAGGTTTTCAATTGATAATTTCTTGTGAAGCACCTCAGTGGTAAAGGCTTCACTGAGCAATATCCGGTTGCCGGTAATAAAGTGGCCCGGTTCAGCAAGTTCAATGTGGCGGCTCAGGAAGTGGGGGCGAGGAATACAGTCGCCATCCAGAAACACGATATAGTCACCAGCCGCCTGTTCAATGGTCCGGTTGCGGATTGCCGCAGCACGAAACCCTTTGTCAGGGTGCCACACATGCTGGATGGTGAGGGTGGTGTTGCGCTGATAGGTAGTAATCAATTCTCGGGTGGGATCGGTAGAGCCATCATCTGCTACGATCACCTCGAAGTCATCAAATGTCTGTTGAGTCAGCGCAGAGAGTGTCCTGTCCAATGCCTCAGGCCAGTTATAGGTGGTGACAATGATGCTAGCTTTCGGCATCGGTCTGTTGCCTGTTTTCGTGTAGCAGAGCAAGTTTCAGATATTTGTAGTAGGTGCCCTCTGCATTGGAGATAGCGAGCATAAGCCCTTTTGATCCATCCAGAATCCCCCCTCTGAGCAGATAGGTGCGGATAAAGGACCAGAGCCCCTTAGTGAGAGCCTTGGTTAGTGATGAACCTCGTCCCTCATTGTATAGCTGTTCTGCTCCCAGTGTAGAGTAGTGGTTTACCTTATCCAGTACTTGTTCAAGAGTGTCGAAGCTGTGGTGAATCAAAGGGTGTTTCAGCTTCTGGGTTGGGCCATCGATTTCAAGGCGCTCATGAACAGAATGGTTGCTGAAGCTTCCCTTTCCCCGGCGAAAGAGCCTAGGTACATAATCGGGCCACCATCCACTGTGATGGATCGGTTGACCACAGTAACTGGAGAGTCGAGGGCACTCAAATCCATTCACCTGTTCAGAGCAGACTGCCTGCTGGATCTCCTGCTGTAATTTTGGCGTGACAATTTCATCTGCATCGATGGAGAGGATCCAGTCGCCAGTTGCTTTTTCAATGGCTCGGTTCTTTTGCTTACCGAATCCCGGCCAGTCTGTTTCATAGACCAATGGAGTGAATTGTTTGCAGATTTCGACTGTTTGGTCATTGCTGCCAGAATCCAGCACAATAATTTCATCTACCCACTCAATGGACCTCAGACACTGTTCAATCCGTGATGCCTCGTTTTTGGTGATGATGGTGGCGGAGATAGAGGGCATGGTCAGGCTATAGATGCTTCCTTATCAGACTTCTTGTTAGAAGAGAAAAGGAGTGCGCTCATGAAACACCAGAAGTGCCCTTCACCAGAGTCCATTAGCATGGAATTGCCAAAACTGGCAACAATGATAAATGCGATCAGTCCTTGGGCCAGATATCGATGCTCAATCGATGAAATTGTACGACTAAATTGGATTTGCAGGTAAAAGAGGATAACAAGCCCGACAATACCAATGATTCCAAGTTGTATACCTGTTGCCGCATATTCGTTATGTGGATTGGTTGTACGGTGGGTTCGGATACGTTCTGGAGGGACTTGTTCATACCGTTTTGATACACTGCCTGTACCCGATCCTAGCCAGAGCTTTTCTTCAATCAGATAGATGGAATTCTCAACAAAGTCGCGTCGTTGACTGGCTGAACCACCATCGTGGTTAAAGCCCCCAATGATTTTGGAAATGCCATTGTGAATTGATGTGTGGGTTCCAATAAAACCGTACAGGAAGATTGCACAAAATAGCAAAGGGATCAGTAGAATACTTTTTTCTCGAAAATGTTGAATCAATAGTAGGCTGATCAATCCAACAGCAAGGATCTGCCCGGTAGTTCCTGTGCTGATAAAGAGTGTGTAGTAGCTTGAGAACAGGAACAGAACCCCATAAGTCCAACGGTGTCGGGATGTTGCGAGTAGAGCCCGTTGAGCGAAGATAAAGATAGCAAAAGACATCAATATATTGGTAATGATATGAGTCCTGAACCCACCATCTACAGAGATAACAGCTGTGTGATCATTTGAAATCGGTATGTGGAGCTCAGGCATCAACCCAAAGTAGATGCTATATACCGTCACTAAAATCAGAGCCATGCTGGCCAGAAATACATTGAGCCCAACCTCCCTGTGTTGATGAGAGGAAAAAAGTGGGAGCAGTAGTGCGATATACCAGAGTTCATTGTATTTCTTCAGGCCGTACAAGGCCTCGTTGAAGTCGACAATCGACCAGGTGACACCTAGAGAAAAGAGCATAAACAGAAAAATTCCCCCTCTGGCAACGGGGTTTCTCCATGCCGTTTTCCAGTGTTGCTGCAGTTGGCCAGACAAAAGTACAAAGATCAAGGTGAAGAACAGAAACACATTCATCAGTGCAGGGCTAATCGGGATAAAGAAGGCAAATGCCAATGTGCAATAGAAAGCTACTTTTTGACTGAGCTGTTGCAGGCGTGAATACTCAGGCAGTGTTGCCATCTCTGCTGTTATATTCATAGCTTCGCTTCAGTAAAGTGCTTCTTGCTGATATCTAATCCCAGCTTCTCATCCAGCCAGAAGCGGATCCGATGTTTTCGGTCTTTCAGGGTAACCTTGTAGTTGGGGTTTTGAATAAACTCAAGTTCAGCCTCGTTGCTCAGCCAATCTTCCATGATTGCAGGGTGGGTACCGGTGAAGGGGCGTAGCTCATCCAGATCGATATTTCCATAGGTAGAGAATGTTCCTGGGTTTTCGTCCCCCCAGTATTTGCTTACCTGTTTGATTTTCTGGTCATTACGATCCGCCTTCCGCACATGTCCATAGTGATACATGTGACATCCCGCATGAGCGGCCTTGGGATAGCGCCCTCTCTTGTTTCTATCCATCACGACAAAGAAGAGTCCATCTGGAGAGTAGTTGCGAATGCTATTGCGGATGATGCGAGGTGCCCGTTTATAACCGGCAATGCCGATCTGATCCGGTTTTCCGTAGAAGTGGTAGTAGTCGAAATAGAGTGCCTCCACTTCAGGGTTATCCAGATGTTGCTGCATGGTGTTACGGATCGTATCCAGATCCTTCTCGTGCAGTACTTCATCCCCCTCCAGATAAAAGGCCCAATCTCCGGTGCAGTTGAACTGAGCAATCATCTTCTGCTGGGCGTAGACAAAACCGCGATCTTGCATCACCTCATTCCACTCGGTTTCAATAATGCGGATCTTGTCGCTACCAATGGCCTGAATTCGCTCCAGTGTGCGGTCTTCACTTTTCCCGACCGCAATGACAAATTCATCAAGAATCGGCAGTACGGATTGAATGCTCTCGATAAAGGGGTATCCGAGCATCTCTCCGTTGCGGATAAAGGTAAAACCACTGACTTTCATGAGGCTGATCTGGGGTCCAGGGCAAGTTTGTATGCGTGCAGGGTGGCGGATGCAGTTTCACGCCAGGTAATGGCTTGTGATCTCTCCCACCCCAAATGAGCCATTTTAAACCGATCCTCCGGGTGGTTGAACAGAAAGCCGATTTTTTCCACAATTTCATTCACACTTTCTGGATCATTCAGCAGCATGGCCTCGTCTTCAGTGAGATGTTCACTAAAGCCACAGTAGTTTTGGTTGCTGACCACAACAGGTAGTCGGTGGGCCATCGCCTCCAGTACTACCATGCCATAGGTGTCGACCCGGGTAGGATGAACCAATAGATCTGCCTCCGGATAGAGCTGTTCCACCTCTGTAACGGAGCCCAGAAAATGGATGTTGGATTGAAGGTGGTTCGGGACTTCCAGTGAGCTCTGTTCTCCACTGCCTGCAATGGCCAGATGAATGTCTGTTTGATGCAGCTGTTCCAACGCATCAATGATGGTTTGCACCCCCTTCTTCTTGAAGTCATTGGCGACAGCAAGCAGCAGAAAGGCCCCGGTGGGGATTCCGTGGTGCTCTCTCCAGCTGGAGGCTCGTTCTCTCGGCTGGGGGTTGGGGTGAATGCCTGGGTAGGCAATCGTAATCTCTCTCCGGGTGTCAGGGTAGTTCATTACGATGTTTCTGCTGAGAAAATCCGATACAGAGATCAACTGCTTACCGGGGCGTGGTTGCATCTGCCTCTTCTCCAGCCATAGATAAGCCAGTTTTCTGGGGCTGAGTAGTGTATTGAGCCAGCGCAGTGCCCTCTTTATCCCTTTGCTCTCCGTCCATCGGGTTCTGACACAGGGGACGTGCAGGGTGTAGATGTTTGCATGGGTCACCATGTCATGAGAGTGGACGATATCAAATTGCCCCTTGGTCGCCCTGCGGGTAAACCAGGAGAAGAGCAGCTGATTGATGTAGCGGGGGCGCTCAAACCATTGGGGAATGTGATGTACGGTGATGTTGGATGAGTGGGCGGATATGGTTTGGGCAAACAGATGAACCTCATGCCGTTGAGCCAGCTGCTCGGTTAGTTCAACACAGTAACGTTCCGCACCGCCGCCACTGGGGTTGTAGTGGCGAATCAACATGGCGATTTTCAAACGCCGATTAATGCCTTGTTCATCCATGTCGGTCCTCATAGTGAGAGAGGATTTTCAGCAGAAAAAGGTGAGGGAGTGTGTGGTGGGTGATCGGTACTCTGGGTAATTTCAGAAGTGGATCATCGGGTCGGGCGCGTCCACGGGACACAGTGGTTGCTGTGAGATACCCGCCCTCTTCAGTGATCTGCTGAATTGAGTCATCCCTATCTCCATAAGGGTAGCAAAAGTGGCCAACAGGGGTGGAAAATTGCTGCTCCAGATCCTTTCTGGATTGGGCAATCTCCGCTATGGCTGTCTCTGCATTACATTCGGTCAGACGAACATGGTTTCGTGTATGCGAACCAATCTCCATCCCTCCCGAAATCCACTCACCAACCTCCGTCTCGTTCATCAACGGATTTTCAGGAATTCCCTTATCCAGATCCCACTCATTCACACCACCAATTTTTTGGCTGATGATGTAGCAGGTGGCACTGAACCCCACCTGCTGCAGTACCGGCAGAGCCTCGGTCAGGTTGTTGCGATAGCCATCATCAAAGGTGATCCCCACCACCTTGCCGCTCTTCTCTCCCTTCAGATAGGGGAGTAGTTCTCCCATGCTCAATCCACGGTATCCGAGCCATTTCAGTAGTCGCATTTGTAGCCGGAATCGCTTGGAAGGGACATGCAGGCTGCGCATCACCGTACCTTTCGGCATCGAGGCAATGCTGTGGTACATCAGGATTGGGATCGGTTGTGTACTTGACATCGGTGGATTATATCAACTTGAGATCTGGTAGAGTCTGCATTCGAAATGATCATTCGAGCCATCTACTCTCTGCTGCTCTACCTATTGTTGCCGTTGATTCTGCTGCGCCTGCTCTGGCGTGGGCTGAAAGCCCCGGCATATCGACAGCGCTGGAGAGAGCGCTTTGCACTGTATCGAGGGAAGGGGCCGGAGGTGAAGATCTGGGTCCATACCGTTTCGGTAGGGGAATTCATCGCCACTGTTCCACTGATTCGGGCACTGAGTGAGGAGATACCGGCGCAGCAGATTCTGGTGACGACAATGACCCCTACCGGTTCGGCAAGAGTGAAGGAGACCTTTGGAGAGCAGATCCGACACGTCTATCTTCCCTATGATCTTCCGGATGCAGTCTCCCGCTTTTTGCGTCGCTATCGCCCTGCAGTGGCGTTGGTGATGGAGACTGAGATCTGGCCCAACCTGTTTCACCAGTGTGCGGCCCTGAAGATCCCGCTGTTAATGGGGAATGTGCGGCTCTCGCAGCGTTCACTTGAGGGGTATCGGCGCTGGATTCCCCGTTTGGTCCGAGAGGCACTTCAGCAGGTGAGTTGGGCGGCTGTGCAGGGAGAGGCAGATCGAAAACGGTTGATTGAACTGGGTGTGGAACCAGAGAAGGCTGAGGCTACCGGTAGCATCAAATTTGATCTGACACTGCCGGAATCCCTGCAAGAGCAGGGTGTAGCGCTAAGAGAGGCGCTGGGTGCGAGTCGTCCGGTTTGGATTGCCGCCAGTACCCGGGAAGGGGAGGAGGGTTACATTCTGGATGCGCATCGACAGGTCGTCCAACAAATGCCAGATGCACTGCTGCTGCTGGTGCCGCGCCATCCGGAGCGGTTTGATGGGGTGGCCAGGCAGGTGCAATCAGCTGGGTTTGAGTTGGCAAGGAGGAGTCAGGATATCTACCCCCACCCTTCCCCTCCCCCTGCAAGGGGGAGGGCTCTTGGTAGCTCCATTCAAGTTTATCTGGGCGACACCATGGGGGAGATGCTGCTGCTCTATGCGGCCTCCGATGTTACCTATGTTGGTGGTAGCTTGGTACCAACCGGTTCCCACAACATGTTGGAGCCCGCAGCACTGGGAAAGCCGGTGTTGTTTGGGCCGCACCGTTTCAACTTTGCTGAAATCAGCCAAATGCTGATCGACCAAGGGGCCGCTTGTGAGATGCAGGATACCAACACACTGGCAGTCCAGGTCATCGATCTGCTACAGCACCCGGATCGCCGAGCACAAATGGGAGCTCAGGGGGTATGGGTAGTCGAGCAGAATCGGGGGGCGCTGCAGAAGTTGTTGCAGGGAATCAAATCGCACCTGCCGGAATCGCAATAATGCGTTTATCCAGTCTGACGGCCTTGTCGTTTCCAGTGATGACAAGGCCATAGTGGCAATCCTGTTGATTGATAAATTCATTCAGTGCACGTAGTTGTCGTTTGTTGGGGGTGGAGGTCATTTTGATCTCAACAGGGAGTAGCCCAAAATCCCCCTCAATAACCAGATCAATTTCTGCGCCACCTCGCGTGCGATAGTGGTACGGGGTGACGGCATCCCCTTGGTTACCAAATCCACGTAGCAGATTTTCAATCACCATCCCCTCCCAGGAGTGGCCTGCGGCCGGGTGTGTGATTAGCAATTCGGGAGTTTCGATGCGTAACAGGTGGTGCATCATGCCGCTGTCGCGCAGGATCCCCTTGGGGTGTTTGACTAACTGTTTTTGCGTGGAGCGATCCCAGGCTGGGAGCTGTCTCCAGAGGTAGGTGTCGTGTGCAATTTGTAGCCAGTCGCGGATCGTGGGTTCACTAACCCCGAGTGTACGTGCAAATACGGCATTGTTGAGGATGGTGCCAGAGGCCTGGGTCAGTAAAAGAATCAACTGGCGATAACGGTTGCGGTCCATGCGAGGAAAAAGTGTGCTGATATCTCGCATTAGATAGGTGTCGATATAGTTGCGGTGCCAGAGCTTCGCGAAGTCGAGCTGGTTTCGTGTCCAGAGCTCCGGGTATCCACCGTTTAGCCAATAGTGGCTCTATCTGGCGGTTGTGATAGACCTCTTCTCCCGCAAGGTGGTGGGCTGGAGCATGAGCTCCCGGATGAAGGCGGAGCTGGTCTGTGACGCTTTGAAAATGGCTATCTGGAGGCGTCGTCCAGACAAGGGTCTAATCCACCACTCAGACCGAGGCAGCCAGTATGCCAGCCGTGATTTCCACACTCTGCTGAAGATACATGGAATCCAGGGGAGCATGAGTCGCAAGGGTGACTGCTGGGACAATGCCGTGGTTGAAAGCTTTTTTGGTAGCCTGAAACAAGAGCGAGTGCAGTGGAAGAGCTATCAAAGCCGCTATGAGGCGCAACAGGATGTGCTGGAATATATCAGCATGTGGTACAACAGTGAGCGCCTGCACTCGTATCTGGGATATATGAGTCCCAATGATTATGAGCAGCAGGCATTGGAATGGAAGAAAGTGGCTTAACTGGGTGTGCAGTAGGGGTTGACCAGGTCAGTAGATCTGCTGAATGTCTAGACGTGGGCTGGCGTTCTGGTGTAGCTCTTCGATAGAGGCCTGGTTACGAATGAGTGAGTAGATCGGTGAAGGGGGAAGTTCCCATGCCTCTGCCAGAGTCAGTGGGCTCAACTCGATGGTAGCTACACGGCCAGCAAGGCTCTCCGCAATCTGGTGAGTCAATATTGGAGAGCTGGAACCTGAGAGTAGAAACCGCCCTGTGTGTTGGCGCTGCTGATCGATAGCGATTCGCAATGCGGGGAATAGTGATGGAGTGAGTTGCGCTTCATCAATGATCAACTGCTCAGGGTGAAGCCGGAGAAAAAGATCAGGGTCATCCAGCACCTGTTGTTGGTCGGCCCCATTTTCCATATCAAAGCTCTGCCATGAGGGGGCGTATTGTGACAAGAGCGTCGTTTTGCCGCATTGGCGCACTCCGGTCATTACGGTACAGGGGAAAAGTGTGCGTAACTTTTCCAGGTGAGGTTGTGCGTGGCGCTTCAGCATAATATGTAAATTCTAAGCTGTAGGATTTGAATTTTCAACTTATAAACAGGGTGGAAGTGGCGAGTACTGCTTGTAATTGTGTGCTCACAGAGCTGAAAATCCCCCTCCTATCCTGTACAGTTCCCCTTTTTACCAAATCCAATTTCCAGACAATAAGGACATGCCATGAAAGATAACCTGATTGCCCCCTCTATCCTCTCTGCCGATTTTGCCAAGCTGGGCGAGGAGGTCGACAATGTGCTGGCAGCGGGTGCCGATATTGTCCACTTTGATGTGATGGACAACCACTATGTGCCCAACCTGACGATTGGGCCGCTTGTCTGCGACGCACTGCGCAACCATGGGGTAACTGCAGAGATTGATGTCCACATGATGGTGGATCCGGTGGATCGTATCATTCCGGATTTTGCCAAGGCAGGCGCAAGCTACATCACCTTTCACCCCGAGGCTTCCGACCATATCGACCGCTCACTGGCACTGATCAAGGAACATGACTGCAAGTCTGGGCTGGTGTTCAACCCGGCCACACCACTCTCCTACCTCGACTATGTGATGGACAAGGTAGACATGATTCTGCTGATGTCCGTCAACCCCGGTTTTGGTGGTCAGAGCTTCATCCCGGCGACTATGGACAAGCTGCGTCAGGCCCGCAAGCGCATTGATGAGAGTGGCTACGATATCCGTCTGGAGATCGATGGTGGGGTCAAGGCCAACAATATTCGTGAGATCCGTGAGGCTGGAGCCGATACCTTTGTGGCCGGTTCTGCCATCTTTGGTGCCGGACAGGATTCCGATCCCAACCGCTACGACAGCATCATCAAACAGATGCGGGACGAGCTGGCGAAGGCAAATATCTGAGCTTGAGAGAATGGCACTAAAACTCCCAACAATGGTGCTGATCGATGTCGATGGCACCCTGGTTGACAGTGTTCCCGATCTCGCCTGGTGTGTGGATGAGATGATGAAGCGGATGGATATGCCGCAGCGGGGAGAGGCACGGGTACGCCACTGGGTTGGCAATGGGGTGGAGCGGCTGGTGAGACGTGCACTGACCGACTCACTGGATGGGGAGCCGGATGAGCCGCTGTTTGATAAGGCCTTCCCGATTTTTTCCGAGCTCTATGCCGAAAATACCAGCAAGCGCAGTGTGCTCTACCCGGGGGTTGTAGAGGGGCTGGTGTGGCTCAAGAGTCAACCGTTGCGCATCGGCTGTGTCACCAACAAGGCGGAGCGCTACACCCTGCCCATTCTTGATGATCTGGGAGTTCGTGACCACTTCGAGATTGTGGTCAGTGGTGATACCTTGCCGGTGAAGAAGCCAGACCCCGGTCCACTGCTGCATGTTGCCAACCATTTTGGCCTCAAGCCCAGTGAGGCGACCATGATCGGTGACTCGATGAGTGATGTGAAGGCGGCACGGGCTGCCGGCTTCTCCATCGTCTGCATGAGTTATGGCTACAACCATGGCGAGGATATCCGTGACTATAACCCCGATGTGGTGATTGACTCGATGGCCGAGCTCCCCCAACTGTTTGCGGGATAATCATGGAGCCATCCCACTTCGACGCGTTGGCCGCGCAGGGCCATAACCGCATACCGCTGACGCGAGAGATTCTGGCCGATATGGATACGCCGCTTTCGGCCTATCGCAAGGTGGCCGAGGGTCGCTACAGCTACCTGTTCGAATCGGTGCAGGGGGGGGAGAAGTGGGGGCGTTACTCCATCATCGGTCTGCCAGCGAGAACAATCTTACGGGTGCGTGGACATCAGATTGCCGTAGAGCGTGACGGGGTCGAGGTGGAGTCGATTGAGACAGAAGATCCGCTGGACTGGATAGAGGCCTATCGACAGCGTTTCACGGTGGCAGAGATCCCGGATCTTCCTCGCTTTACCGGAGGGCTGGTAGGCTGCTTTGGTTATGACACCGTGCGCCTGATCGAAGAGAAGCTGACTAATATTCCAGAGGTCGACCCGCTCAATAACCCGGATATCGTATTGATGCTCTCTGAAGAGGTGCTGGTGTTCGATAACCTCAGTGGTAAACTCCATATCGTCATCCATGTCGACCCTGCAGAGGAAGCAGCGCTGGCCAAGGGGCAGCAGCGACTGGATCAGATCTCGCATCAGCTCAACCAGCCGGTTCAGCCACTGGCGCAGTGCAATCCACGCAAGGTTAGCGAGTCGGACTTTGTCTCCGGTTTTACCCAGGATCGATTTGAACAGGCGGTCGAGCGGATCAAGCAGTATATTGTCGAAGGGGATGTGATGCAGGTGGTGATCTCGCAGCGCCTCTCCATCCCCTTTCAGGCGCCACCTCTCAACCTATACCGTGCACTGCGCACTCTCAATCCGTCTCCCTACATGTTCTATCTCAATCTGGGGGATTTTCATGTGGTGGGCTCCTCTCCGGAGATTCTTACCCGAGTGGAGGATGGCGAGGTGACCGTGCGCCCGATTGCCGGTACCCGTCGTCGGGGTCATACCGAGGCGGAGGATCTGGCGCTGGAGCAGGAGCTGCTGGCCGACCCCAAGGAGCTGGCAGAGCATCTGATGCTGATCGATCTGGGGCGCAATGATGTAGGGAGGGTTGCGGTGACCGGAACGGTAGCCCTGACCGAGAAGATGAAGATCGAACGCTACTCCCATGTGATGCACATCGTCTCCAATGTAACCGGAACCTTGAAGCCGGGTATGAGCGCGATGGATGCGCTACGGGCAACCTTCCCGGCCGGTACGGTCAGTGGGGCCCCCAAGATCCGGGCGATGGAGATCATCGATGAGCTGGAGCCGGTCAAGCGCGGAATCTACGCAGGCTCGGTGGGCTATATCGGCTGGAATGGCAATATGGATACCGCAATTGCGATTCGTACTGCGGTGATCAAGAACGGTGAACTTCACATTCAAGCCGGCGCGGGTGTGGTACACGACTCGATTCCAAGATTGGAGTGGAAAGAGACCATGAACAAGGGGCGAGCAGTATTCCGGGCGGTAGAGATGGCGGAGGCCGGTCTTGACTGCTGAGTCGCCCTTTATCCACTTTCGGGATGGCATGGGCGGCCGCCTGGTCGAACGGGCCTGGAATGTCGATATCTCGGGGCTTCACTCTTGGGGTGAATTCCGTTCCCATCTGATCACTTTCAATCTGGATAGCGATGGTGCGCTCTATCAGCGTGCACGAGATGCGGAGGGGTGGCTCAGTTGCGGGGAGCGTGCGGTGATGCTGGCCACGCTGGCGGCGATCGGTTTTGGTGGTTTTGCCGAGGAGCTCAACGGTGGTTGTGGTCTTGATATTGAACAGGATAGTAGTCAACAACACCGTGAGGCCTTTGCGCTGGCGATGTCGGCCACTGCAGAGCGCTCCTCGACACGTTAGCATTTTCCGCTTTCATGAGCAGCGGAAGCGGTAAGCGGTATCCAGCTTAATGGTTACGGCACATTCAGCAACAGAGCAGCAATATCCTTGAGCGGTGCGATCAGGATGAACTCCGCCATCTTCAATGCCAGCATGGCGATGATCGGTGAGAAGTCGACCCCGCCAGTGGGGGGTATCAGGCGTTGGATTGGGCGCATCAGTGGGGCAGTCAGCTCTTCCAGCAGGGAGACGCCGGGGTGGTAGCTCTGCTGTTGAAACCAGCTCAGGATAGCCAGGATCAGAATGGCCCAGAACAGGATACTGGTGACCAGGGAGAGGATCTCGGTTGCCGAGAGGATGGCGAGTCCCAATGGGTTGGTGTCGAGGCCCCGAATCCCGGCGACGATAAACAGGTGGGTATACTGCAGTAGAAACAGAGTCAGCAGAGAGGCACCATCGATGGTGCGGCTGGAGGGAACCAGACCGCGCAACGGGCGCAGTACCGGATCGGTGAAACGGGTGATCATCTGTGAGATCGGGTTGTAGTAGTCGACCCGCATCAGCTGAAACAGAAAGCGCAGCAGAGCCATCAGAATCATCAGACTGAAGACCATCTGTAACAGAAACAGACCGGCATTGGAGGTGTGTGACATCAACTGGCGCCTCCCAGTTCGTCGGCCAGTTCAATGGCCCGATCTCTGGCGGCATGCATCGCCTGGGCAACCGTCTGCTCCAGGTTGTGCTGTTGGAACGAGCGGATGGCGGCCTCGGTAGTACCGTTTGGTGAGGTCACCTTTTTTCTCAATTCGGCACTGCTCTCCGGCCGTTCCAGCGCCATCTTGGCGGCACCAAATGCGGTCTGGAGTGTCAGCATGCGGGCACTTTCGCGGTTCAGTCCCAGCTGCTCGCCGGCGGCCTCCATCGCCTCCATAAAGAGGAAAAAATAGGCCGGGCCACTGCCGGAGAGGGCGGTAACCGCATCCAGCTGTTGCTCTTCATCCAGCCAGACGGTGGCACCCACCGAGCGCAGGATCGACTCCGCCAGACTTTTCTGATCAACGCTGGTGCGTGAGTTGGCATATAGGCCGGTGGCTCCACTCTGTAGCAAGGATGGGGTATTGGGCATGGTGCGGACGATAGCGGGTTTTCCTCCCAGCCAACGCTCGATGTCTGTAGTGCGGATACCGGCGGCGATAGAGATGATCAAGGGAGGGTTGTAGGCATGCTTCAGCGTAGCCCCGATTTCACGGGCAACATCGGCCAGAACCTGCGGTTTTACCGCCAGTACAATGGCATCTGCCCCATCCGCAGCAGCACCATTGTCGGCCGGAAATGGGGTGATGCCAAATTGCTGCTGCATCTGTTCGAGGGCATCCTGATCAGGATCGGAAACACGGATGTTGGCGGCAGGACAGCTGCCGGCGACCAGTCCGCCAATCAGGCTGTAGGCCATGTTGCCGCCACCAATGAATGCGATAGTACTGTTTTTCATGGGTTCATTTTATCTCCACTGGGTGCTGCAAGACCAGCCCCGATGTTTCTGGATTAATTCCTACTAAATTTGTCGGAAAAAGCATTAGCATTCTCTGTCATGGCTGGTACAATAGCAGTCATGTTCTGAAATAACTGATTGAGAGGTTCTAGTGATGGCGACAGCAGTAACAGATGAGTTCAAGATTTCCAGCGATGCCCAACAGCAGTTGGCAGCGCTGCTACAGTCCGAAAAAAATGAAGAGATCAAGGGTGTACGGATCTATGTTGCCGGTAGCGGCTGCAGTGGTATCCAGTGGGGGATGACCTTTGCTGATGCGGTAGAGGATAGTGATGCGGTGATGGAGGCCGATGACCTCAACATCTACGTTGATCCACAGTGCCTGGCCACTCTGGATGGGGTAGAGATCGATTATGTGAATGGTCCACAGGGCCCCAGTTTCGTATTCAATAACACCAAGGCCCCAGCTGGTGGTGGCTGTGGTACCTGTGGTTCTTCTGGGGGTGGTTGTTCATAACTCCCAGTTCGAGAGTAGATCAAAAAAGCCGGGCATTTGCCCGGCTTTTTTGTTGGCCCAATGGTTTCAAAAGTAATGCCACGCCCGCTCTGTGACGCGCTCAAGCACATCCCTGTGACGGTCACAGACCGGGCATATCATTACCTTCGAGAGCATTCATGCTTACAGCGGCTTTGCCACCACCAAGTAGACGATGGCAATGAGTAACAGGGTAGGGATCTCATTGAAGAAGCGGTAGAAGGTATGGGGATGATCATTCCTGCCCTGTTTGAACTGCAGCAGATATCTCCAGCAGAAGTAGTGAAAAATCAGTAGCAGCACAACCAGTGTCAGCTTGATATGAAGCCACACCGGTACCTGCCACTGCCACAGATCGAGTATCCACAGGCCGGCCAGCACGGTGATGAGTGCGGCCGGGGTCATGATGTAGTGAAACAGCTTGTGCTCCATCACCTTGAAGGTCTCATCGGTAGCGGCATCTTCGTTGGCGGCGTGGTAGACGAACAGGCGTGGCAGGTAGAAGAGACCGGCAAACCAGGAGATCAGCGCCAGCAGGTGGATGGTCTTGGCAGTGGTGTAGCTGGTGCTGAACTGCTGGTAGAAGAGGCCGAGAATGGCAAGCAGTAGCAGTGGTTGGAGGATTCGGAGGAGTTTCTGCTTCATGGGGTTCTTTCCCGGTTGACAAACCCTTCGGCCAGTGCCCGGTAGATCGGTTTGGGGCAGAAGAGTCTTGAGGTGCCATAGGCGATGAAGGCGGTTGCCATCAGTGGCAGCAGCATCTGCTGATTACTGGTCATCTCCATCACAATGACAAAGGCGGTGATGGGCGTTTGTACTACGCCGGAGAAGTAGCCGACCATCCCCAACAGGATGGTTGCGGAGAGCAGCTCCGGTGGAAACCACTGGGCAAAACCGGCACCCAGTCCGGCACCAGCCGCCAGTGAGGGGGCGAAGATCCCTCCGGGAATGCCGCTGAGGAAAGAGGAGAGGGTTGCCACCATTTTCAGCAGTGGATAGAGTAGCCCCCCCTCGATCTCGCCATCAATCAGCGCCTGAGCCTCCTGGTAGCCGGTTCCATACACACTGTTGCCGGATAGAATGCCAACACTTGCCAGCGCCAGCCCGCAAAGTGCAGGAATGGCAATTGGGTGTTGTTGCAGCAGGGGGGCAATTCGGCGGGTGCCCTGAATCAGTCCACTGGCAAAAAGTCCGCCTATCGCTCCGCCAAAGACCCCCGTCAAGAGGATGATGCCGAAACCATCCAGATCGAGTGGTAGCTGGGCCTCGCTTCTTCCAAAATAGCTGTACTCCCCCAGCATGGTGATGGCGACGATGCCAGCCAGCAGTACGGCGGTCAACACGGTGCCACTGGTACGCTCCTCGAAAGAGCGGCTTAGCTCTTCGATGGCAAATACAATCCCGGCCAGTGGAGTGTTGAAGGCGGCGGCAACCCCAGCCGCACCACCGGCCAGGATCAGACCCCGCTCCATATCGTGTCGTGCAAAGTGGGCATGACGGCTCATGGAGAAGAGAATCGAGGCTCCAATGTGTACCGTTGGCCCCTCCCGTCCAATCGATGCACCACACAGCAGTCCCAGCAAAGACATCAGGATTTTACCTGCAGCAATGCGCAGAGAGAGTAGCTTCTGCCGTGCCTCATGGGTGCTCAACTCAATGGCGGCGATGGTTTGCGGAATACCGCTACCCTGTGCATTGGGGAAGTAGCGGCGAGTCAACAGGGAGATGGTAACCAATCCGGCCGGGGTCAGCAGTAGCGGGAGGTAGGGAGAGAACGCGATAAGCTGGCGGAACAGATGTTCTGCCTCCTCCGCCAGGATCGCAAACAGAGCGGCTGTACCCCCGATCAGCAGGGCGCCACTCCAGAACACCAGACGGCGTTGCCAGAGCCGTTTCGAGGTGAGACTGGCGCGGGTTTGTCGCAGACGTTTGCGCATTGTCTGGATTATGTTCTCAGGCTGAGAATGGGCCAGCCCCGTTCTGCAGCGATGTTGCGCAGGGTATCATCCGGGTCAACGGCAACCGGATAGTCGACATGCTCCAGCAGAGGCAGGTCGTTGTGGGAGTCACTATAGAAGTGGCTGCCCACCATGCTGACGTCGTGTTGCTCCAGCCACTCATCGAGGCGGCTGATTTTCCCCTCCTGATAGGAGGGGGTCCCCTCCACCTCGCCACTGTAGGCACCTTCGACGATCCGTGGCTCGGTTGCGATCAGGTTGGGGATATTGAGCTTGTCGGCAATGGGGGCGGTGATAAAGCGGTTGGTAGCAGTGATGATCAGCAGGGTGTCGCCCTGTTGGCGGTGGGACTCTACCAGCTCAACCGCTTGTGGTAGCCAGATGGGTTCGATCTCTTCATGCATGAATTGCTGATGCCAGTCTTGCAGTGTCTGCATCGGGTGTGAGGCCAGTGGCTGAAACTGAAAGGCAAGCCACTCGAAAATATCGAGCACACCCTGTTGGTATTCACGGTAGAAGCGGTCGTTTTCACGACGGTAGTGGTCGGCATCCACATGTCCGTGCCGTACCAGAAATTCTCCCCAGAGGTGGTCGCTGTCACCACCAATCAGGGTATTGTCGAGGTCAAAGATGGCCAGTGCCATGGTTGCTCCAGAGATTGACGAGTAAAGCGCTATTGTACCGCAAGCGTTATCAACCGCTTTCTGTGATAGACTCGCAATCAGTTCGAAAAGAAAAAAATATGTAACTATTCAGCTCACCCCTGAAATCCGCCATCTCTGTGTGGCGCGACCTCGCAAGCTCGGTTCGAAAATGGTCATTTACACTTGTAAACTCACATTTTCTGCCTTGATCTGACGAATTTCAGAGGCAATCTGAATAGCTACGGTCATTATTTTTACAATTTTCAGGTAACCCCTGAGTAGTTACAAAAATATTAGGGTACACGTTGTGATTGATGAGAATGGATACCGGCCCAATGTAGGCATCGTCGTCATCAACAATAAAAACAAGCTGTTCTGGGCCAGACGGATCGGACAGGATGGCTGGCAGTTCCCGCAAGGGGGCATTGATGATGATGAGACGCCAGAGCAGGCGGTCTATCGCGAGCTCTATGAGGAGATTGGCCTGATGCCGGAGCAGGTGAAGCTGCTTGGGCAGACCCGTGGCTGGCTCAAATATCGTCTACCCAAACGCTGTATTCGTAGCGGGCAGAACCCGGTCTGTATCGGCCAGAAGCAGAAGTGGTTTCTGATGAAGCTGCTGGTACACGACTCGGCTGTGCGGCTCGATCGGGTGGATCACCCTGAATTTGATGCCTGGCGTTGGGTGGACTACTGGGAGCCGATTGGTGATGTGGTCTACTTCAAACGCAGTGTCTACCGCAATGCACTTTGCGAACTCTCCCGGATTGGTCTGCCACCGGGCAAGCGCCGTCTGCCGGACAAGTTTCGTGTCAGCCAGCGGCGCAGTGCCGGCTAGATCAATATCAAAGCGTAACTTCAGCTCACCCCTGAAATCCGCCATCTCCGTGTGGCGCGTGTGTGGCGCGACCTCGTAAACTCGGTTCGAAATGGTCATTTACGAACGAACTTCCGAGAAGATTGACCGATACCTCACAGCAGTTTCCAGTTTACCTGTTCACCTGCCCGTAATGGAATCAGCTTGTCCTCTCCGAATGGGAGCTCGGCGGGAACCTCCCACGGCGTCTTGCTCAGGGTAATGGTCTCCCGATTACGTGGCAGACGGTAGAAATCGGGGCCATTGAAACTGGCAAATGGCTCCAGCCGATCAAGCGCACCGGCGGCCTCGAATGCCTCGGCGTAGAGCTCGATTGCGGCGTGGGCGGTATACATACCGGCACAACCACAGCTGCTCTCCTTGGCATGGCGTGGGTGTGGAGCACTGTCGGTTCCGAGGAAGAATTTCGGGTTGCCACTGGTCGCCGCCTCCAGCAGTGCCTGGCGATGTCTCTCTCGCTTCAGAACCGGAAGGCAGTAGTGGTGGGGGCGCATTCCTCCCTGGAACATTGCATTGCGATTCATAAGCAAGTGGTGTGCGGTGATGGTGGCGGCAATGTTCTCCCCCGCCTGTTTGACAAAATGGACCCCCTGTTCGGTTGTGATGTGTTCAAACACTACCCTCAAGTCAGGGGTCAGTTCTAATATTGGAACAAGTTTCTCCTCGATGAAGTGGGCTTCGCGATCAAACAGATCCACCTCGGGAGTGGTTACCTCTCCATGAACCAACAGGGGCAGGCCGCAGCTGGCCATGGCCTGCAGAGTTTCGCGGATGTTGCCGAGGTCCGTCACTCCGGAGTCCGAGTTGGTGGTGGCCCCTGCCGGATAGAGTTTGACCGCATGAATGGCGTTACTGACTGCCGCCTTTTCGATCTCTGCCGGACTGGTATGGTCGGTGAGGTAGAGGGTCATCAACGGGGTGAACGTAGTTCCCTCTGGCAGGCTGGCGAGAATGCGCTGGCGATAGGCAAGTGCAAGTTCAACCGTGGTGATGGGAGGGGTGAGATTGGGCATCACGATGGCACGAGCAAATTGGCGGGCACTATCTGCGACCACCGCCTGTAGTGCGTCATTGTCACGCAGGTGGAGGTGCCAGTCATCCGGGCGGATCAAGGTAATGGTATGGGGCATGGTGATCTTCTCTGTTATCTTGCTATGTATAAATTGTCTCGAAAGTAATGGTAGTCCTGATCTGTGGCCGTCTGTGGGCAGGGATGCCCACGGTTGAGCGACACAAGGATGTGCTTGAGCGTGTCACAGACAGGGCTGCTATTGCTTTCAAGATTATTGATAGTCACCAATCATGGCATGAACAGCAGATCCATTCTTGATCTTTTCAGTCAAAAAAACGATCATAGGATTTATTAATAGTTTTAATATTGAGAAAGCTGCGAGAGGTTTCTGGCAAACCGTTGCGGCCCGTTCAAGAGGATAAATCATGGCAGAGAGAGTTGACAAGGATCCACAAGAGACACGGGAGTGGCTTGATGCGTTGGAGGCGGTGATCGAGTATGAGGGGACGGATCGAGCCCACTACCTGATCGAGCAGATGATGGATCGAGCCCGCCGTTCCGGTGTCAATCTTCCCTACAGCTCGAATACTGCCTATGTGAATACCATTCCGGTAAGCCATCAGGTTCGCTATCCGGGAGATCAGGCCACCGAGCGCAGGCTGTTGGCCTATATCCGCTGGAATGCGATGGCGATGGTGGTCCGGGCCAACCACCGTCCGGGTGGCGTTGGCGGACATATTGCCAGTTTTGCCTCCTCGGCCAGCCTCTACGATGTTGGTTTCAACCATTTTTTCCAGGGCAATGATGCTGAGAAGGGGGGAGATCTGGTCTTCTTCCAGGGGCATACCGCGCCCGGTGTCTATGCACGCGCCTACCTGGAGGGGCGGATCAGTGAGGAGCAGCTGGTCAACTTCCGCTTCGAGTCCGATGGCAAGGGGCTCTCCTCCTATCCCCATCCTTGGTTGATGCGTGACTTTTGGCAGTTCCCGACGGTGTCGATGGGGCTGGGACCGATTCAGGCGATCTATCAGGCCCGCTTCATGAAGTATCTGACCCACCGGGAGGTACTGGATACTGCAGGGCGGCAGGTCTGGGCCTATCTCGGGGATGGTGAGATGGATGAACCGGAGTCCCTCGGTGCCATCACCCTGGCTGGGCGTGAGCGGCTCGACAACCTTACCTTTGTCATCAACTGCAACCTGCAGCGTCTGGATGGACCGGTGCGGGGCAATGGCAAGATCATTCAGGAGTTGGAGGCTCTATTTCGTGGTGCCGGTTGGAATGTGATCAAGGTGATCTGGGGTTCCGGTTGGGATGCCTTGCTCGCCAGGGACAAGTCCGGGCTGCTGCTGAAGCGGATGGAGGAGGTGGTGGATGGTGAATACCAGAACTACAAATCGAAAGACGGTGCCTTCGTACGGGAGCACTTCTTTGGTAAATATCCGGAGCTGCTTGATCTGGTCTCCGATATGACCGACCAGGATATCTGGAAGCTGCAGCGTGGTGGACATGACCCGCGCAAGATCTACGCCGCCTATCAGGAGGCAAAGGAGCACAAGGGACAGCCCACCGTTATCCTTGCCAAGACCGTCAAGGGCTATGGCATGGGAGAGGCCGGTGAGGGGCAGAACGCAACTCACTCGCAGAAGAAGATGGGGATCGAGCATATGCGTCGCTTCCGCGACCGCTTTCATATCCCGGTAACCGATGCTCAGCTTGAAGAGGTCCCCTTTATCCGCCCTGCGGAGGGGAGTGAGGAGCTGGACTACATGCTGCAACGGCGCAGCACTCTGGGTGGCTTCCTGCCCGAGCGACGCGAGCAGGCCAGTGCCCTGCAGGTACCCGGACTGGATGGGTTTGACAGCCTGCTCAAGGGGAGTGGTGAACGTACACTTTCCACTACCATGGTCTTTGTGAGGCTGCTGCTGACATTGGCTCGGGACAAGCAGATTGGCAAACACGTGGTACCGATTGTGCCTGATGAGGCACGCACCTTCGGCATGGAGGGGATGTTCCGTCAGCTGGGGATCTACTCCTCTTCGGGACAGCTCTATGAGCCGGAAGATTCGGGCAAGGTGATGTGGTACCGCGAGGATACCAAGGGACAGATCCTGCAGGAGGGGATCAACGAGGCAGGGGCGATGGCCGAATGGATGGCAGCCGCTACCGCCTACACCAACCATGGTATCAATATGGTGCCGTTCTATATCTACTACTCCATGTTCGGCTTTCAGCGCATCGGTGATCTGGCCTGGGCGGCAGGGGATATGCAGGCCAAGGGCTTCCTGATTGGAGGGACCTCGGGCCGCACTACACTCAATGGCGAGGGGCTTCAGCATCAGGATGGCCACAGCCATATTTTTGCCTCGACCATCCCCAACTGTGTCGCCTATGACCCCACCTATGGCTATGAGCTGGCGGTCATCATCCAGGATGGCATGCGTCGCATGTATCAGGAGCAGGAGAACCTGTTCTACTATGTTGCGGTGATGAACGAGAACTATACCCACCCCGACATGCCGGAGGGGGTGGAAGAGGGGATTGTGCGGGGAATGTACAAGCTCCGTTCAAGTGGTAGCAGCGAGCGCCATCTGCAGTTGATGGGCAGTGGTGCCATCCTGCGTGAAGTGGAGGCGGCGGCTGAGATGTTGAGAGAGGAGTGGGATGTGACCGCCGATGTGTGGAGTGTTACCAGTTTTAATGAACTGGCTCGGGATGGTCAGGAGGTTGCTCGCTGGAACCGTCTCCACCCCGACGATGCCCCCCGCCAGAGTTATGTCGAGCACTCCCTGGAGGGGAGCTATGGCCCGGTAGTGGCATCGACCGACTACATCCGGCTCTATGCCGAGCAGATTCGTGAGTTGGTGCCGACCCGTTATGAGACCCTGGGTACCGACGGCTTCGGGCGTAGTGATACCCGCGAAAAGTTGCGTGACTTCTTCGAGGTGGATCGACGCTTTGTTACCGTGGCAGCACTCAAGGCGTTGGCCGATGAGGGAACGATCGAGTTCTCCACCGTTACCGAAGCAATCAACCGTTATGGGATCGATGCAGAGCGTCCCAGCCCGGTCAAGCGATAAGGGAGGGAGAAGATAGTGGCAGAGATGATTACGGTTGCAATCCCAGATATCGGGGACTTCGAGGCGGTAGAGGTGATTGAGGTACTGGTTTCCGTGGGAGATCATGTAGAAACAGAGGGTGCGCTGATCTCGCTGGAGAGCGACAAGGCGACCATGGAGATTCCCTCTCCTTCAGCTGGCGTGGTGAGAGAACTGAAGGTATCGGTTGGAGACAAGGTCTCGGAAGGGAGTGTGATTCTGTTGATGGAGGCAGAGGAGGTGGAAGCGGAGAGCGACCAACCTCAGGCTGAACCAGCACACAGTGAACCGGCTCCCGAGGTGATTGTTGAGCGTGCTGCGCAGCCAGCAGAGAGTGAGGTGAGTGAGCGCGAAGTGCGCCCTGCCAACGAGTTGGTTGCTACCCCGTTGGGGGGCAAGGCGCACGCATCACCGGCCATACGGCGCTATGCCCGAGAGCTGGGAGTCGAGCTGGGGCAGGTCTCCGGCTCCGGCCCCAAGGGGCGAGTGGTCAAGGAGGATGTAAAACGGTTTGTGAAAAAGGCACTGTCGCAGGGAGCACCTGCAGCGGTGGCGGGAAGTGGCATTCCACCGATTCCGAAAGTTGATTTTTCCCGTTTTGGGGAGATCGACCCGCAACCACTGAGCCGTATCCAGAAGATTTCCGGTCAGCACCTCCATGCCTGCTGGCTCAATGTACCCCATGTGACCCAGTTTGATGAGGCGGACATTACCGAGATGGAGGCATTTCGCCAGTCGGCTAAAGAGGATGCTGCTGCGCGTGGTGTACGGCTGACGCCGCTGGTCTTCATCCTCAAGGCGGTGGTTGCGGTGCTCAAGGAGTTTCCCCGCTTCAACGCCTCACTGGATCTGGAGAGTGAACAGCTGATCATCAAGCACTACTACAATATTGGGGTGGCGGTTGATACCCCCAATGGGTTGATGGTGCCGGTGATTCGTGATGTGAACCACAAAGGAGTCTATGAACTGGCCGAGGAGTTGATGGAGATCAGTGAGCGCGCTCGTGAGGGCAAGCTTGGTTCTGCAGACCTGCAGGGAGGGACCTTCTCCATCTCCAGTCTGGGTGGGATCGGTGGTACCCAGTTCACCCCGATCGTCAATGCACCCGAAGTGGCCATTCTCGGGGTGGCCCGTTCACAGATGAAGCCGGTTTGGAGTGGTAGCGAGTTTGAGCCGCGCCTGATACTGCCACTGGCGCTCTCCTATGACCACCGGGTGATTGACGGGGCGGATGGAGCCCGTTTTGCGGCCCGGCTGAGTCAGCTATTGAGCCAATTCGTAAAAGTGCTGTTGTAACCAGTCCCAGTTTGGGTTTATGGTTTGGTCAAACCACTGGAGTATTAGTACTCCAACCACATTGTATTGACCATCTCAACAAGTCTGAATAGGGTGAGCTGCAAGGCGGACGAACGCAGGACTAACCGTAGTTAATTCAAGAGAGGACAACGAAGCAGATGGCCCTATTCAGGCTTGCCCGAAGGGAAACCCGCCCGGGGCCCGATACGGCGTTACCGGCCTTTGGCCGTTCGGGGCGGATGCAGCTATTTGATATAGAGTGGCTATACCTGCATAGCTGCGCCTTGTCTCGAACTCCGGGTGGAGATTCTGAGACGGTCAATACAATGTTGTTGGAGTACTAGCATGACAATCGAAGTAAAGGTTCCTGATATTGGTGATTTTGAAGCGGTAGAGGTGATCGAGGTGCTGGTCAGTCCGGGGGATACCATCACCAGAGAGGATCCACTGATTTCACTGGAGAGTGACAAGGCAACCATGGAGATTCCTTCCCCCTCCTCCGGGGTGGTTCAGAGCTTGAAGGTTTCGGTGGGGGACAAGGTCTCCCAGGGGGATCTGATTCTATTGATGGAAGGCGAAGCTGCAAGCGACAAGCCGCAAGCGGAAAGCAGTAATCCTCAAGCCTCAGGTATAGCGAACAAGCCTGCGGCTTCCGCTGCCGATATCGAAGCGGAGGTGCTGGTGTTGGGTTCCGGCCCGGGTGGTTATACCGCCGCCTTCCGTGCGGCTGATCTCGGCAAGCGGGTAGTGATGGTGGAGCGCCACGCCTCGATTGGTGGTGTCTGCCTCAATGTCGGTTGTATTCCCTCCAAGGCGCTACTGCACACCGCACAGGTGATCAACGAGGCAGAGTCGATGGCTGATCACGGTGTCAAGTTCAGTGCGCCCGAGGTCGATATCAACAAGATCCGTGAGTGGAAAGAGGGGGTGGTCAACCGCCTCACCGGTGGACTCGGCATGTTGGCCAAACAGCGCAAGGTGCAGGTGGTAACCGGTGAGGGGCGTTTTACCTCACCTAACCAGTTAAGTGTGGAGACGGCTGAGGGGGTGCAGACCATCTCCTTTCAGAGTGCAATCATTGCCGCAGGTTCTCGTTCCATCGAGATAGCCGACTTCCCACATGACGACCCATGGGTTTGGGACTCCACCGATGCACTGCGGTTGAAACAGGTGCCGCAGCGGTTGCTGATCGTTGGTGGGGGTATCATCGGTCTGGAGATGGCGACGGTCTATGCGGCGCTGGGTTCCAGCATCAGTGTGGTTGAGCGGGGAGATTCTCTCATTGGGGCGGCCGACAAGGATATCGTTCGTCCACTGCAAAAACGGTTGGAAAAGCAGTATGAGAATATTTACCTGAAGACTAGTGTCACCAGGATGGTAGCAGAAGAGGCAGGGGTTCGGGTTGGATTTGAGGGAGACAAGGCGCCGGAAGAGGGGTTGTTCGATGCGGTGCTGGTGGCCATTGGTCGTGCCCCCAATGGCAAGTTGATCGGTGCCGAAGAGGCTGGTGTGGTTGTTGATGACTATGGCTTTATTGCCACCGATAACCAGATGCGCACCAATGTACCCCATATCTTTGCGATTGGTGATATCGTCGGTCAGCCGATGCTGGCCCACAAGGCGACCCATGAGGCGAAGGTGGCGGCAGAGGTGATCTGTGGTCACAAGTCCGAATTTGATCCACTGACAATTCCCTCGGTCGCCTATACCGATCCCGAGGTGGCGTGGGCCGGGTTGACCGAGGCAGAAGCCAAGGCACAGGGTGTAGAGTTCACCAAAGGGGCTTTCCCGTGGGCGGCCAGTGGGCGCAGCCTCAGTATTGGGCGTGACGAGGGCATGACCAAGGCGCTATTCGACAAAGAGAGTGGTCGCTTGATCGGTGCGGCGATGGTGGGTACCAATGCTGGTGAATTGATCGCCGAGGCGGTACTGGGGATCGAGATGGGATCTGATATGGAGGATATCGGTCTCACCATTCATCCGCACCCGACCTTGTCTGAAACGCTCTGTTTTGCTGCTGAGATGGCCGAGGGGACGATTACCGATCTGCTGCCACCAAAGAAGCGCTGATTGGATACGGTTGGTTTGACTGTTTGTAGGTCAGAAGTGCCATTTACTCTCAAGGTGATCCATGTCATGGGATCGTCGATATTAGTAGAGAGTGATGTGCTGTCCGGGCACTGGTGCTGATTCAGCTTGCTGGGTATAATCAAGAAATCATGCAAGAACAGAGCGATAGTAACTCCAGACAACCACCACAGATCGAAAAGATCGAATGGAATAGTGGCTATTCGGTTGGTCATCCGTTGATGGATCGCCAGCACCAGAAGCTGGTGGGGCTGGTGAACGAGATGGTGGAGTGTGTCAATGAGTGGGGAGAGGGGATCTCACGCAGCCGGCTGTTACGCTTGCTGGCGGATTTCTACAGCACTTCGGAGGATCACTTCTCTCGCGAAGAGATGCTGCTTTCTCGTGTAGACTATCCGCAGTTGCAGGAGCAGCAGCGCTCGCATGAGTCCTATGCCGAGAAGTTCTCCTGGTTTATTGCCCACAACAACAAGAGTGATGCGTATCGTCGTGACTTTGTAAAGTTGCTGCGCTCCTGGTGGGAGAACCATATTCTGGTCGAAGATATGGCCTATAAGTCCTATTTTGAGCAGTCTGCCGAGGAGAAAAACGGGGATTAAAACCCGTTACTGTAGTTCGGCTACAGCATATCGGTTGGATCCACATCAACTGACCAGCGTACCTTGCGGGCCTGTTTCATTCTCTCCATGATCGGCAGTAGCGGCGTCAGCAGCTGATGTAGTGCCGTTCTGTGGAGTGACTGCAGAAGTAGTTGTGCCCGGTAACGGCCGGCACGTTTCTCCATCGGTGCTGGAACCGGACCCAAAATCTCTATCTCTCGCTGTGATCCGCTGAGTTGTTGCGCCTGCTGCAGAACCTGTTGCAGGAAGTTATGGGCCATGGCCGCTTGTGTCGCCTCTGCCCGTATCAGTGCAAGGTGGCTATAGGGGGGGAGTTGTGCCAGCTTGCGTTCGGCAAGGGCCTCTCTGGCAAAGCGTGCGTACCCCTCACGCAGCAGGGTCTGCAGTAGTGGATGATCGGGGTTGTAGGTCTGCAGTACCATCTCACCGCTGCGCTCGGCACGTCCTGCTCTCCCGGCAACCTGGGTGATCAGCTGTCCCATCTGTTCGGTGGATCGGAAGTCCGAGCCAAACAGTCCTCCATCAATATCAAGGATTGCGACCAACGTCACCTCGGGAAAGTGGTGCCCCTTGGCCAGCATCTGGGTGCCGAGCAGGATTTGCTGCTCCCCACGATGGATCTGCTCAAGCTTGCGCTGCATTTCGCCACGTCGACGAGTAGTGTCACGATCAATACGATTGACGGGGTGGTTTGGAAAGCGCTGCTGTAGCGCCTCTTCCACCCGTTCGGTACCTGCACCCAGCGGCTTCATCTCCTCGCTACCACACTCCGGGCAGGCTCTGGGGTAGGGGCGTTCACCACCACAGTGGTGGCACACCAGCCGCTTGCGCCCCTGGTGCAGGGTGTAATGGATGTCACAGCGGGGGCAGCTCATGCTCCAGCCACAGCTTCTGCAGAGCAGTACCGGGGCATATCCACGGCGGTTGAGAAAAACCAGTACCTGACCCTGTTGATCCAGGTGCTGAGCCATCTTCTCCAGCAGTGGTGCAGAGAGTAGATGCTCCATCTTGCGTGAGCGCATATCGATTAAGGAGATTTCCGGTGGCCGGGCACCACCGGCACGCTGACTCAATAGTAGTGGTTGATAGCGGCCCCGACTACCATTGTGAAGGCTCTCGAAAGAGGGGGTGGCACTGCCGAGAACCACCGTGATCTGCTCTTTCCGGGCGCGTAACACGGCAAGGTTGCGGGCAGAGTAGCGAAACCCCTCCTGCTGTTTGAAAGAACCGTCGTGCTCCTCATCCACAATGATCATGCCGGGGTTGGCAAGTGGTGTGAAAATGGCAGAACGGGTTCCGATGAGAATCTGCACTTCACCGCTACGTGCACTGAGCCAACCGTTGAGTCGCTCTCTGGAGCCGAGGCCGGAGTGGAGCAGCGCAATGTTGAAACGGCTTCCAAAGCGGCTCTGAAAACGGTGCAAGGTTTGTGGAGTAAGTGAGATCTCGGGTACCAAGATCAACACCTGACGCCCCTGCTGCAGTAACGGCTCCATTGTCTGCAGGTAGACCTCGGTCTTGCCACTGCCGGTTACCCCCTGTAACAGCATGGGGGTGGGAACAGGTGTGGTGGTTGCTTTGTGGATCTGCTCGACTACTTGCTGCTGTTCGCTGTTGAGTGGGTGAGCAGTGTCGCTGCCTGTTTCCGGAAGGAGAGGTTGTAGTGGTTGTTCTATGGACTCTACTGCCCCTTTCTCGATCAGGCGCTGCAGTGGTGGGCCCCACTGGGGGATGATCTCTCTCAGCTGCTGTGCAGTGTGTGGTTGTTGGGAGAGTTGCCGAAGCAGCTGCTGCTGTCGCGGGGCCCGCTTCAGGGCTGGATCATCCGCAGAGAGTGTCGAGTCCGGGTGCAGTCGGTAGCATTTCTCTCTCTGTGGCAGGGCGGGTTGCCCCTGGCGTAGCAGTGATGGCAGGGCGCTATCCAGTACCTCTCCAAGCGGATGGTGGTAGTAGGTGGCAGCCTGAAGCAGCAGCTGAAACAGTGATTCCGGCAGCAGGGGTTGCGTATCGAGCACTTCACTGATCTGCTTGAGACGGTTCGCAGAGAGTGCCGAGTCGGCACTGTGGCCCAACAGAATGCCGATACGTTGCTGACGTCCAAACGGAAGGCGCAGGCGAATGCCGGGCTGCAGGGTGGCGGCATCAACCCCCTCCGGTGGCAGGTAGTCAAAATGAGTACGCAGGGGGACTGCGAGAATGGCTACCTGAAGAATCATGATGTGTCCACTTGCTCCCGCAACTGCGAGAGGTGAGGGAGGGGTTACGCGGGCTTGACTGTCCGTACTCCATTGGGGGTGCCGAGCAGCAGGGTATCGGCCGGACGTAGCGCAAACAGTCCATTGGTTACCACACCGACAATGTTGTTGAGCTGCTGCTCAATTTTGGCCGGCTCCATGAGCTTCAGATTGCGAACATCCAGAATCACGTTGCCGTTATCGGTGGTGAAGCCTTCACGCAATACTGGTTGGCCGCCGATCTGTTTGATGATCTCCCGCGCGACATGGCTCTGTGCCATCGGGATCACCTCGACTGGCAGTGGAAATTCTCCCATTACATCGACCAGTTTGCTCTCATCGGCAATGCAGATAAATTTGTCGGCAACCGCAGCGACAATCTTCTCGCGGGTGAGTGCACCGCCCCCTCCCTTGATCAGGTGTAGTTGATTATTGGATTCATCGGCACCATCGACATAGATCGACATGCTGTTGACACTGTTGAGATCCATTACCTCAATACCGTGACCGCGCAGACGTTCTGCCGTTGCCTCGGAACTGGCTACCGCCCCCTTGACCTGACTCTTGATGGTGGCCAGTGCGTCAATGAAGAAGTTGGCGGTGGAGCCGGTACCTACACCGATGATCTCTCCGGGTACCACATACTCCAGTGCAGCCTCTGCAACCGCCTTTTTCATCTCGTCCTGGGTCATTTTCTTGCTCCTTGTCCTTTGTAGTCTGTTTTACGGTAAGTATACTTTCCGCTATGCCAAAAAAATACATTGAAAAGATACTCAAGGCACGGGTCTATGATGTGGCGCGTGAAACTCCACTGGAGCCGGCTCGCGGACTTTCGGAGCGGCTCGAAAATCAGGTGCTGATCAAGCGGGAGGATTTGCAGCCTGTGTTTTCGTTCAAGCTGCGTGGTGCCTACAACAAAATGGCGAGCCTCAGCCAGGACGAGCTCTCCCGCGGAGTGATTGCCGCTTCGGCCGGAAACCATGCCCAGGGGGTCGCGCTCTCGGCACGTCAGATGGGGGTCAAGGCAACCATTGTGATGCCGAAAACCACACCCGATATCAAGGTACAGTCGGTACGGAAATTTGGCGCCAAGGCGGTGCTGATTGGAGATGCCTATGATGAGGCCTATCAGCATGCGCTGCAGCTGTCGCAAGAGCAGGGGCTGACGCTGGTGCACCCCTATGATGATCCCGAGGTGATTGCCGGTCAGGGAACCATTGCGATGGAGCTTCTGCGTCAGCACTCCGCGGCGATCGATGCAATCTTCATCCCGGTGGGGGGAGGGGGGCTGATCGCAGGGATGGCCAGCTATATCAAGTATCTCTACCCCGAAATCCGGGTGGTTGGGGTGGAGCCGGAGGATGCCCCGACCCTGCATGCGGCATTGGCCGCCCGACGCAGGGTAACGCTGCCGCAGGTGGGGATCTTTGCCGATGGCGTGGCGGTAAAACAGATTGGCAAGGAGACCTGGCGCCTTTGCAAGCAGCTGGTGGATGAGGTGGTGCTGGTCAGTTCCGATGAGATCTGTGCGGCGATCAAGGATATCTTCGATGACACCCGTTCTATTGCCGAACCGGCCGGAGCCCTGGCGGTGGCCGGGTTGAAGAAGTATGTGGCCGAACGTGGGGTATGCGGGCAGACTCTGATTGCGCTCGATAGTGGTGCCAATATCAACTTTGACCGTCTGCGTCATGTGGCCGAACGGGCCGAGCTGGGGGAACGCAAGGAGTCGGTGCTGGCGGTAACCATCCCGGAACGGCCCGGCAGCTTCAAGAAGTTCTGTCAGCTGCTGGGTAAACGCCAGATCACCGAGTTCAATTACCGCTTTGCCGATCGGGAGAGTGCACACATCTTTGTCGGGGTGCAGTCAGGCGGTGGTGAGGAGCGCGAGCAGCTGATTGCACGTCTGCAGGAGAAGGGGTATCCGGTGGTTGATCTTTCTGATAATGAGGCGGCCAAGGTGCATGTTCGCTATATGGTGGGGGGGCATCAGCAGGGGGTGGAGAATGAGATCCTCTACCGCTTCCGTTTTCCGGAACGTCCCGGTGCACTGCTACAGTTCTTGTCTCAGCTGGGGCGCAACTGGAACATCAGCCTGTTTCACTATCGCAACCATGGTGCCGCCTATGGGCGTGTTCTCTGTGGGGTACAGGTACCGGTTGAGGAGCGGGGGGCGTTTCAGCAGTTTCTCGATACTTTGGGGTACTACTATCAGGAAGAGAGCGAGAACCCGGTCTACAAGCTGTTCTTGAGCTGATCTTTCAGTGGCAGACCGTTACTCCCCGAGCCACTGGTGTCCCAACGTTTAATCAAATAAATTCAATTGGTTACTAATAACGGG
>CAYFNH010000021.1:0-29660 GCA_964344435.1 uncultured Piscirickettsiaceae bacterium
CTCTATCGCCCGATTTCTCACTCTAGAGAGCATAAAAGGCAATAGTTGCTATTTAATAATGGCAACTCATTGCGCTATAGAAGATATTACAATCCAATTACACATAAATCGGTCGACTTTATGTAGATCCTTTGTAGTAACTCTTTTTATGTAACTATTCAGGGTGAGCTGAATAGTTACCTTTTTATCAACACTATGGGAACTAGAGCGATGAACGAATGCGTAGTCTGGCTGGAGTCAGTCGGGATGGAGGATGTGAAGATCGTGGGCGGCAAGAACGCCTCTCTGGGCGAGATGATTGGCGCCCTCTCCAGTAAAGGGGTACGGGTCCCCGGTGGATTTGCTACCACAGCATACGGCTTTCAGCTCTTTTTGAACCATAACAACCTCAAATCCAATATCAACTCGGTACTGGAGAAGCTCGATCCAGACAATATCCAGCAGTTGACCGAGACTGGTGCCAAAATCCGTGAATGGATCGAGGAGACCCCCTTTCCGGAGCCACTCTACAATGCCATTGTCGGTTCCTACCAGAAGTTGACAGAGCGCCTTGGAGGCGAAGCCACCTTCGCGGTACGCTCCTCCGCAACCGCAGAGGATCTACCCGAGGCCTCCTTCGCCGGTCAGCAGGAGACCTACCTCAACATCAGCGGGATCGATGAGATTCTCGCTGCCATCAAGAAGGTGTTTGCCTCACTCTACAACGACCGCGCCATCTCCTACCGTGTCCATCAGGGCTTTGAACATGAGATGGTCTCACTCTCTGCCGGTATCCAGCAGATGGTACGCAGCGACATCGGCTCCAGTGGTGTGATGTTCACCCTCGATACCGAGTCAGGATTCAAGGATGCAGTCTTCATCACCTCTGCCTACGGGCTGGGGGAAACCGTGGTACAGGGGGCAGTCAACCCGGATGAGTTCTATGTTCACAAGCCTACCTTATCTGCCGGAAGGCCAGCGGTACTGAGCCGTAACCTGGGTTCCAAACTGATCAAGATGTGTTACTCCAGTGGTGAGCTGGAGGAGAGTGTGGAGACCTTGAATGTGGATGAGGCAGATCAGATCCGTTTCTCCATCAACGATACGCAGGTTGAAGAGCTGGCCCACTACGCGATGACCATTGAAGCACACTATCAGCGCCCGATGGACATCGAGTGGGCACTGGATGGCAACGACGGTAAGCTCTATATCGTCCAGGCCCGTCCAGAGACCGTCAAGAGCCGTGAGGATAACAGTCAGGCCATTGAACGCTATCAACTCAAGGAGAGTGGCGACGCCCTGGTAGAGGGGCGTGCCATCGGCCAGAAGATTGGTAGTGGCCCGGCCCGCATCATTCACTCCATTTCCGAGATGGATCAGGTACAGCCCGGCGATGTACTCATCACCGATATGACCGACCCCGACTGGGAACCGGTGATGAAACGGGCATCCGCAATCATCACCAACCGTGGTGGCCGCACCTGCCATGCCGCCATCATTGCGCGTGAGCTGGGAGTTCCAGCCATTGTAGGCTGTGGCGATGCCACCGAAAGGCTGAGTGATGGCAGCGAGGTAACCGCCTCCTGTGCCGAAGGGGATACCGGCTATGTCTACGCCGGTCAACTCGACTTTGAACGCAATGAGACGGCGGTGGATGCACTGCCCGAGGTTCCGCTCAAGGTGATGATGAATGTGGGCAACCCCGGACGCGCCTTTGACTTTGCCAACACTCCCAATGCCGGGGTTGGACTGGCCCGACTGGAGTTCATCATCAACAACACCATCGGCATCCATCCCAAGGCACTGCTGGAGTACGAGCAGCTACCGGAGGAATTGAAAACCGAGATTGGCAAGCGAGTCGCCGCCTATGGGTCTCCGCTGGAGTTCTATATCAGCAAACTGACCGAGGGAATTGCCACCATTGCCGCTGCCTTCTCTCATGCACCGGTGATCATCCGCATGTCGGACTTCAAGTCCAACGAGTATGCCAACCTCTTCGCAGGCACCCGTTACGAGCCGGAAGAGGAGAATCCGATGATCGGTTTCCGGGGTGCCTCGCGCTACATTTCAGAAAGTTTCCGCGACTGCTTCCAGCTCGAGTGTGAAGCGATCAAGCGGGTACGCAATCAGATGGGGCTGACCAATGTAGAGATCATGATCCCGTTTGTACGTACCCTGGATGAGGCCGCAGCGGTGATCGAGATCCTGAAGCAGAATGGTCTCGAGCGTGGCAAGGATGGTCTGCGTATCATCATGATGTGTGAACTCCCCTCCAATGCGGTACTGGCTGAAGAGTTCCTGGAATATTTCGACGGCTTCTCCATCGGCTCCAACGACATGACCCAGCTCACCCTGGGGCTGGATCGGGACTCCGGCCTGGTGGCCGACGGGTTTGACGAGCGCAATCCGGCGGTAAAGAAGATGCTCTCCATGGCCATCGAGGCCTGTCACAAGCAGGACAAATATGTGGGTATCTGTGGACAGGGCCCTTCGGACCATCCCGATCTGGCGGCATGGCTGCTGGAGCAGAAGATCTCCAGCATCTCGCTCAACCCGGATACGGTGGTAGAGACCTGGAATCACCTCGGCTCAATCTAGCAGCAACCACAACTCACCACAGAGGGCATAGAGACCACAGAGCGCAATGAATCACTCTGTGGTCTCTATGCCCTCTGTGGTTACAGGGCTTTTAACATGACCATTCACAGAACCGTTTTCTTTGCCTCCGACCGCACCGGCATCACTGCCGAGGCACTCGGGTTGAGCCTGCTGACCCAGTTCACCGGCTTTCGTTTTCACAAGCGCACCCTCGCCTTTATCGACAGCCGGGAAAAGGCGGAAACGGCTGCAGAGCAGATCCGCCAGGCCAACCGGGAGGATGGACAACCGGCACTGATCTTCAGTACCCAGGTAACGGACGAGTATCGCGATATTCTGGCACAGAGTGGTGGCGTCATGTTCGACTTCTTCGAAAGCTTTATCTCCAGAATGGAGTTTACCTTGCACGCCAAGTCCTCCCATGCTGCCGGTCGTTCTCACGGCATCAACAAGGAGAGCAACTACAGTGGACGTATCAACAGTATCAACTTTGCCCTCAACAACGACGATGGTGCCACCACCAAATACTACGAAGAGGCTGACATCATCCTCACCGGTGTCTCCCGCTCCGGCAAGACCCCAACCTGCCTCTTCCTGGCACTGCAGTATGGTATCCATGCTGCCAACTACCCGCTGATTGAAGAGGATCTCGACACCCACAAGTTGCCGGGTGTACTACAACAGTATCAGGATAAACTCTTTGGCCTTACCTTGGCCCCGATACGACTACACAAGATCCGTAGTGAACGGCGCAGCAACAGTCGCTACGCCTCCCTGGACCAGTGCCAGCGCGAGGTTCGTCGTGCCGAAGAGATCTACTACAATAACCATATCCCCTATCTGGATACCAGTCAGATCTCGATCGAGGAGATTGCTACTATTATTCTTGACAAGACGGGGCTGAAAAGGCGTTACTGATTGTCACACCTCTACAAACATTATGTGGGACGTCCCAGTCCGATCTTTCACACCGAGCGACTGTCAGCAAAATATGGGCAAGGCCTACAACCTGCCGGGGTAATTCGCAAGCCGAAAAAAAAGCCCGGAGGCACAATACCTCCGGGCAAACTCCAATCGCTTTATGCGAAGGAGAGACAGCCGATCCAGCCAGATAAGGGCCCTGTTGGACACCCTCACCAGCTACCAGGACAGGATTACGTTCTCATTCACCCGGTATATATAAAATATATTAAACCATCAGGTGATTTATCACTTCGTAGTTAGTATATCGTCCAGAACCTGTCCACCCTTAGCAGGATGTTGAAATTCTACGAATACGAGCCTGCCAGACTCTCCCCACGCCCAACTCCATAGTAGGTAATACCAAGACGGCGCATCTTCTGTGGCGGATAGAGGTTACGACCATCAAAGATTACCGGCTGTTTCATCCGCTGCAGCAGTTGCTGAAAATCGGGTGACCAGAACGGTTTCCACTCGGTCACCACCATCAATGCATCGCTCCCATCCAGCACCTGGTAGGGGTCCTCTCCACAGGTGAGCGCCCGCTGTTCACCAAAGTGGTCGCGCACCCGTTCCATCGCCTCCGGGTCATAAAGGCATACCTCCGCCCCCTGCCCCAGCAGGGCCTCGATCAACTCTACCGCCGGTGCATTGCGGATGTCACTACTACCCGGTTTATAGGCCGCCCCCCAGATGGCAAAACGCCTCCCCTGCAGATCCATCTCAAAGTGGCGCCACGCCTTGCGGAACAGCACCTCCCGCTGCTCACGGTTGATCTCCAGTACCGCATCGAGCAGTTGACCTCGTGAGCCAGCCGCACGCACGGTCTCGGCCAGAGAGGAGACATCATGAGCAAAGTTGGGGCCACCAAAACCAGTGCCGGGATAGAGGTAGTCATAACCGATACGGTGATCCGACCCCATCCCCTGACGCACCTCTTCGATATCGGCTCCCAGCGCCTCGGCCACATCGGCCATCTCATTCATGAAGCTGATACGGGTGGCAAGCATCGCATTGGAGGCAAACTTGGTCAGTTCAGCCGCACGCACCGACATCACCATCACCACATCCCGGTTGCGGTTATAGGGGGCGTAGAGTTCACGAATCTGCTCAATGGCACCCTGACTGCAGCTGCCCAGCAGAATGCGGTCAGGGCGACGAAAGTTCTGAATCATGCGCCCCTCGGTCATGAAGTCGGGCTCGACCACCAACTCAACCTTGTGTTGACTGTGACGAGACTGCAGTTCCTGCTGCAAGGTTTGGTGAAGCCGTTCGGAGCTCCCCATCGGAAAGGTGGTACGGTTGACCAGGATAGAGTCCCGCTGCAACAGTTGCCCGAGCTGCTGCACAATACTGTCTGCCTCTGCCAGCTGCTCGGTCTGCAACAACAGATAGTGGACCTCCCCATGCTGCACCCCCTCGGCAAGTTCGGTAGTGTGGTGCAACCTTTCACCAGCACGCTGCTGTTCAAGCAACTTTCTCAACCCTGGCTCGGCATAGGGTGAGGGGGGAAAATAGTCCGCCACCAACAGGATATGGTTTCCGCTATCCGCCAGACAGGCGGCCGTTACCAGTGCCGAAACGCTATTGCCATAGATGGTGATATTCACGGAGCCAACTCCTGTACCATTTCTGCCACCGCGGTGGCGATCTCCGGATCACGCAGACCATATTCCAGGTTGGCCCGCACGAATCCGAGCTTGTGACCACAGTCATAGCTCTTGCCATCAAAGGTGTGGGCATAAACCGGTTGCTGGCTAATCTGTGCAGCAATCGCATCGGTAAGCTGAATCTCTCCACCACTTCCCCGGCCGGTCTGTTGCAACAGGGTAAAAATATCCGGGGTGAGGATATAGCGCCCAACCACAGCCAGATTGGAGGGTGCCTTGCCAATGGCCGGCTTCTCTACCACCCCCTGCATCCGCTGAGTACGCTCGCCCGCATCTTCTGCCTGTAACGCAACCATACCATAGCGATCCACCACCTCTGGTGCAACCTCCTCTACCCCAATAATGCTGGCACGACGACGTTGGTACGCCTCAACCAGCTGCGCCATGCAACCCCGTTCATGGTGAATCAACACATCCGGCAGAATCACCCCAAAGGGTTGATCTCCAACAATGCTCCGGGCACAGAGAACTGCATGCCCCAGCCCCAGCGGTATCGGCTGGCGCACCACCATCACTTCAACTCCCACAGGGAGTATCTCCCGCACCCGCTCCAGCAGCTGCAGCTTCCCCTTCTGCTCCAGTGCTCGCTCCAGCTCCGGGGCATGGTCAAAGTGGTCCTCCAGTGCCCGTTTGCTGCTGTGGCTAACCAGAATGATCTGCTCTGCCCCCGCCTCTATCGCCTCCTCTACCGCATACTGGATCAGTGGCCGATCCACCACCGTAAGCATCTCCTTGGGGATCGACTTGGTAGCGGGAAGGAAACGGGTGCCCAATCCGGCAACCGGAAGCACATATTTGGTTATTTTCAACCTAGATTCCTCAGTTGGACGGGCCAAAGTGTGCGTACAGGCGCACGCAGGACAAGGCACAACGACGAGTAATAGCCAGCTATTGCAAGGAGTTGTAACGCAGTAATGCGTGCGCCTGTACGTGCAATTTGGTTCGTAGCGAGCTTCACCCGTTGAGTGAAGCTGGTTTCTTGAGAAATTGTTTGCATAAGAAGATGTTGGGCCTGTTTAAAGCGGTCAACTGAGGATTCTAGGTTCATGATTTGCGGCAATGCGTCAGAGGGTTGAGCCTGATTCTCTAAACTGTGGACAGCGCAAGAGAAACGCTATAAGGTTAGTAGTTTAATATCTTGATATTGTACTGGCTCATCGCCACTTTCAACAGTGCTGTTTGGAGTATAAAAACGTGAATGTTCTGATTGCCGACGATCACTACCTGTATGTAAAAGGGATTCGCCTGTTGCTGGAGGATAACCCTGCCATCGACCAAATTTATGAAGCCAAGGATCTGAAGTCGGTAATGGAACAACTCGAGCAGCACGAGATTGACCTGCTGCTGCTCGACCTGCGGATGCCGGACATGGAAGGGTTTGACGGAGTCTTCCAGGTACGCAGAAACTTTCATGAACTACCGGTAGTGATTGTCACCAGTTCCGAGAGCCGTACCGATATCCAGACGGCCAAAACCATTGGTGTACACGGTTACATTCTAAAATCCCTGGAGCATGAGGAGATGGTCGCAGCACTGAACAGCGTGATCTCCGGCGCACGCCACTTCCCCGACCTGGAGGAGACCGCCAAGGGGCCGCTGGAGCGGATCACCAAGCGTCAGAAGCAGATCCTCTATCTGATCAACGATGGCATGGGCAATCGTGAAATCAGCAAACACCTGGGAATCTCCGAAGGAACCATCAGTCAGCATGTTCACGCCATTCTGCGTGCGCTTGGGGCCAAGAACCGCTCCGAGGCAGCCAGAATTCTGCGTCAGTATGACGAGTGAGAGCGGCTCACTGAGCCGCTTTCTTGCGCTGTCAGCGCATGATATCAAGCAACCACTCAACGTATTGCAGATGTATTTGGGCATTCTGCAACGACGCCACGGCAGTGATGGCAGCGATGAAATCAACCAGGTAGTCGGGAGTTCGCTGCAACAACTGCAGGCCTCTCTCAACCTGCTAACGCAGTGGGGACGTGCCGAGCAGAGCTGCATCAAACAGATACCAGAGGAGACCTCTGCCAGTGACTGGCTCCGACAGCTCAAGGAGCTGAAGAGGGTAGATCTGGAGGCTACTGAAAAGGTTCACTCCACTACCGTACCGTGCCGCTTTGATAGCACGCTGGCCCGCCAAACCCTTCAGGATCTGATCACTCTGCTGCCTGAGGCATCTAGGATCGAACTCACAGCCCCCTGGGAGCTGACACTACACTGTAGCAGCCTCCTTGAAGAAAAGACTGAAGATGGTTCACAAGCCGGTTATCGAGATGCGCTCTACCAGCTCGCGGTGGACGCGGGCCAATCCATCTTCGCAGCCCTTGGTGCCTGCCTGAAAGCACACCACAGAGATGAGGAGAGCATCCTTAGTCTTAAGATTAACGGCTAAGGACCCCCTGCGGGACTAGCGGGACTGGACGAGCGGGCAGCTCCTGTGCTGGCCTGTGGCGCGGAAGTAGCCGTGTTGTTCGATGAGGATGGCTGCAGAGAGCGCTCTCCGCCCTGCCGCTCTGCCCTGGCCATCTTCTTCTCCAGTGAGGAGAGATCGGTAATCACCTGCTTGGATATTGGTTCGAGCTTGCGATAACTGTCCTCACAGCGCTGTTGATCCCCTGCACGTTTACCCTCAAGTATCTCTTCAATCAGGTCGTGCATCTGCTGGTGTGCCGAGCGTAGCTCTACCATCTCCTCAAGCTCACCATAACGCTCCATCCCCTCATGAGAGATCCAGTTCCCCAACTCACACTCTTCACAGCTGAGAATTCCCTTGTTATCTACCGAGAGTCGTCCCTGGACAATGGCCTTTATCTTCTCGCGCCAGGCGAGATGGGCGCTTCTGGCACGGGTAAAGAGCTCGGTATAGCCACTCATGGTGGAGGTATGCCCCTCCATCTGCTGACTGAGCTTGAAGAAGGCAACCAGATCGGTGAGCCCGTCGGCCTGCTCGCTGAGAGTGGCACTGGCTGCTGCCGCCTCCTCAACCAGCGCGGCATTCTGTTGGTTGACGCTATCCAGTTCGGATACGGCGAGGTTGACCTGGTCGATACCTGTGGTCTGCTCCTGTGCCGCTGCGGAGATCTCACTGGCCACATCATTCACCTTCTTGATCGAGATCTCAATCGACTCCAGTACACCACCAGCCCGGTTTACCAGCCCGGCACCATGCTCGATTCGACTGCCACTCTCTTCGATCAGCCCCTTGATCTCCTTGGCCGCATCGGCAGAGCGTTGAGCCAGCGTACGCACCTCACCGGCCACTACCGCAAAACCACGCCCCTGCTCTCCGGCACGCGCCGCCTCAACCGCCGCATTGAGCGCCAACAGATTCGTCTGGAAGGCGATACCATCGATCAGGCTGATGATTTCTGAAATACGTCCACTGGAGTCACTGATCTCCTCCATCGCCGTGATCGCCTGCCGAACAATCTGTGCCCCCTCTTCGGCCTGACGAGAGGCCTCGGCAGAGAGCTGGTTGGCCTGCATCGAATTGCCGGCGTTCATCTTCACCGTACTGGCCATCTGCTCCATACTGGCTGCCGTCTCCTCCAGGCTGGCCGCCTGCTCTGCGGTACGGCTGGAAAGGTCCTGGTTCCCCCTCGATATCTCGGCCGAACCGGTACCCACCCGCTGTGCCGTCAGACGCACCTGAGAAACCACATGGGAGAGGTTCTTCTGGGTACTGTTGACCGCCTCCTTCATCACCTCCAGCTGACCATGGTAGTTTCCACTGATCTCCTGGGTAAGGTTGCCCTGCCCCATACGTACGGCGTTCTCAACGGTCTCCTGTATAGCCTGTTCCAGCGTCTCCATACTGGCGTTCACCGCCTCCTTCATCACCTCCAGCGTACCATCCACCTCGATCTCGACACGCTGGGAGAAATCACCACTGGCCATATGCCCCATCACCCGGATGATCTGCTTGACCACACTCTGAACCGACCCCATCGCCTCATCGACCATCTGACGGAACCTGGCCTCCACCTGCTCATCCATCTTCTGGCTGAAGTCACCCTCCCCAAGGGCCTCCATCACCTCTTCAAGCGCACTCATGGTGGCCTGTACGCTGCTGGCTGAACCATTCACCCCCTGCTTGAGAATACTGAGATCCCCACTGTATTCGGTCTCGATCCGCTTGCTGAAATCACCCTCAGCCACTGCGGTCACCACCGTATTGGCCTCTTCCACTGCATCGTGAAGACTCTCTAGCAGGCCATCGAAGACCCTGGCCATCTCACCCAGCTCATCCTCCAGATCGAGATTGACCCGCAACGAGAAGTCGCCCCCCTCTTCCACCTCATGCATCACCTGCTCAATGCGCTGAATGGGCTTGACCATGCGATAGATCAACAGCCAGAACATGATGGCCACCGCCAGCAGAATGAAGAACACCGTAATGGTAAAGAGATTCATGGTACGCGCATGAAGCTCCTGCAAATTCCCGGAAATCGAGATCACATCCTTTGCTACAGCCTCACTGCCCGCTATCGAATCCAGCCCCCCCTTGAGATGGGCCACCTCGGATTGCACTGCGGAGACTCTTTCAGCAGAGAGATAGAGCAGGCTGGAGTAGCCCAGACCGGATACCAACAGGCCAATGACGATGGCCCAACTGATGGTGGAGAGTTTGAGATTGATCTTCATACTATTTAAACGAATTCTGATTGATGACTGGGGTGCATTGTACCTTACTGTAGGTATAAGGTAGCCGGAAAAACAAAGATATTAGGCAACTATTCAGCCTCCCCCCCCCTGAAATCCGCCATCTCTGTGTGTCGCGACGTTGCAACAAAAATGGGTGACACACTAGCGTGTGCCACCCATCATGGACAATAGCCCGAAAACGACTTACTTGACAGTCGCTTCTCCGCTATCAGTGGCACCCTTGTTGTCGGTCCAGGAGACTGAAATTTTGTCCCCCTTCTCACCTGCGACCTGAACCCGCATATAGGGGTTTTTGGAAACTGTGGAGTTGAAATCTGCATTGATTACAGGAGTGCCATTCTTCGCTACCACAACGGTCTGGATGAAGTGGGCAGGAATCTTCTCCCCGGTCTTCTTGTCCTTTCTCAGCCCGGTCTCCATTGGGTGACTCATCAGACACTTGACATCAATCTTCCCTTTCTTCGCCTTGGCTCTTAGCTTTACACCTTTTGCCATCTCTCTATTCCTCTTCTGTATATTGTATTGATCACTCTGCTTTCAGCTGACTCTGACTAACCGCCACAACCACCGATGGTCACCTTGACCTGAGCTTTGGCATGTAGTGTGCCAGAGGCGGTCTTGACAACCCCGTACACATCACTGGTCTTACCCATTTTCAGGCGGGTAGAAACAAATGGAATCCCCCCCTCTCCAAGATGGTAGGTCGCTGCCAATGGACGCTGGTTCTTCTCCGCAAAGATACTGATGCTCTCTACAATTCCCTCAACCCCAGTAGCATCGACAGTAATTGGTACCACGGCACCATTCTCGGCAATCTCGGGCGCCTTGATTGAGACGCTGTTACTGGGTTCGCCCGTTGCACCTAGACTTTTCGCCTCCATCTCGGCCTGTGGCCAGGCTGCGAGTACAGCACGAGGCGCCAGCAACCCGGCACCGAGTGCGGCGGTGATTGCACTACCGGCCATGGTTCCCTTCAAAAACAGTCTTCTTTTCACCATTTCTCTCCTTTTTTGTTATTACAACAGATATGTACTTATATTCATTACGTCTTACATCTCCTCCAGGCTACTCGCCCTCACTACTATTGGAGCCTCACCTCAACATAAGAGCCCCCACTGTAATGAAAAATTCCCCGATTGTCGACTCCAGTAACACTGGATCACGGAAAAAGGTTAAAACAGCAATGCCTCATCCGCCATCCCGATCACTTCTCTCAACATCTTTTCAAACTCATCGACAGGAAGTGGACGTGAGAAGAGATACCCCTGCAGCTCTTCACAGGAGTGCTTGCGCAAGAACTGAGCCTGCTCCTCGGTCTCAACCCCCTCTGCAACCACATCCAGCCCCATGCTATGCGCCAGAGCAATGACCGCCTTGACCAGGGTCATATCCTCGGCCGAGTTGGGAATATCTCGAATAAACTGCTGATCAATCTTGATAATATCTACCGGCAGCTTCTGCAGATAGTTGAGGGTGGAGTAGCCGGTACCAAAGTCATCGACCGCAATCGAGATCCCGGAAGCACGAATGGCGTGCAAGGTGGCGGCCACCCCGGCCAGATTGTCGATGGTCGAGGTTTCGGTAATCTCCAGCTTGAACCAGGGAGGGGCAATACCACTCTCGCGGATAATCTCGATCACCTTGTCGGCAAGCCCCTCCTCCTGCAGCTGTACCGCAGAAAAATTGACCGCAATACGGATGCCGGGCAACCCCTTCTTGATCCATGCCAGGTGCTGCCGAATCGACTCCCGCATAATCCACTCACCCACCTCGCGAATCAACCCCTCACGCTCCAGCAGAGGGATAAAGCGATCCGGTGAGATCATCCCCAACTTGGGGTGGTGCCAGCGCAACAACACCTCACAGCCCACTATATTGCGGTTGATCGCATCCACCTGAGGTTGATAGTAAAGCTCGAATTCGCCCCGTTGAAGTGCACCATGTATCCCCGAAAAAACCTCATGACTTACTACAGCTTCTTTCTGCATATCACTAATAAACAGACTAAAACTGTTGTACTCGGTCTTCCGGGCAAAATCGAGTGCAGTACCCGCATGACGCATCAGGGACTCGGCATTGACACCATGATCAGGAAACATCGCAACCCCGACATCCACTCCCAGGATCACCTCATCCTCTCCAACCATATAGGGGCTAGAGACCTTGGCAATAATCGCAGCCGCAACCTGCTCTACCGACTCCACCTCATGCGCCTCCTCCAACATCACCACAAAGTGATCGCCGCCGGTGCGGGCCACCATATGAGGCTCCGTACAACATGCCTTGAGCCGCTCACAAACCTGCAATAGCACCTTGTCTCCGGAACTATGACCATAGACATCATTGATACGTTTGAAGTTGGAGAGATCCAGCATCAACAGTGCCATTTTTTGATCTGACGGACGTTCATTCATCATCTGCGCCAGATAGATCAGGAAGAAGTGGCGGTTGGGTAGTCCGGTCAACTGATCATAGTTGGAGATATCCTGCAGCTCCTGCTGAGTTCGCTTCTGATCATTGAGTTCCCACTCAAGCTGCTCAATATTCTGTTGCAGTGAGTTATTGAGGGTCTGGATACGCAGCTGGGCGTTGATCTTGGCTCGCAACAGGGCTGGATTGTAAGGTTTGGGGATAAAGTCGTCACCACCAGCATCCAGCGCACTGGCAATGGAATCCTGTGAATCCTCTGCCGAGACAAAGATAATGGGCAGATGCATCTCCCCTGCCTCCTGCTTGATCTGGCGTGCGGCATCAAAGCCATCCATCAACGGCATGTTGATATCCATCAAGGCGAGATCGGGGCGCTGCACTCTGCACTGCTCGACTGCCTCAATGCCGTTGGATGCCTCCAGCACCTCATAACCGGCCCCCTGCAGCAACAACTTCAGCTGCAGCCGGTTAAGCTGTTCATCCTCAACAATCAGAATACGGGATGCTCTCTGTCCCACATACGCCTCACAGTGACGACCACTTGCGCAGACACACACAAGTGACCAATGTTACTCAATGTTACAATCAACAAAGAGAGAGACTGTATTGATTCCACACCGACCTGTCAATCGAAAACGGCCACTCTACTCAACGGCTTATCATAGAGCAGCCATAATCAACACTACTGATTGCGAGCCGCCTCAAGCTCGGCACGACGTGCCTCGACCCGTTTGCGGTGCGCCTCATAGCCCGCAGTTGGATTATGATTTACCGGGGCTCCATAGTACCCATAATAGAGTGGATAGGAGTGACTACCCCAGCCGCTATCACCATAGTAATCACTGTGCCAATCCCCATCAAAGTCGGTATCCATATCGGAATGGGCGCTTCCACTGGCGTTGATGGTCATACTGAATGAACCATCCATATCGGTTCGTCCACGACCATACCCACGCCCTCTACCATCATGGTATCCACTACCATCAAAATCACTCCAGCCATCCCAGCGATCTCCATCGCTACTGAACCAAGCCAGTGTTGAGGTGGCAGCCATTGTCAGTACGATGACAGCGATAATCCTTTTCATTGTCTTCTCCTGAATATCTCAATCAACTTACCCTATAGTAAGAATATAATTGATATCTAATAAGTAAAATTCAATTTACTAAACTCTAAAGAGCAGACATAAACTGGAGTAATAGAAAAAACCTCCCCAACTGCTATCTGCAGCGGAGGAGGCAAAAGGGAGGTACTGTGCGTCTGCAGTTTATGCAGTATGGCCGGGATAGCGATTTGAAGTGCTGTCCTGCCAGACATCCTTCAGCGCCAGATAGATATTACGCCCCAGCCAGAGAATCGAAACCGCTCCCAGTACGGCTATCACCAGTGCATCCAGATCGTGCTGTAGTGTAAACATATTGGCTCTCCATCTAACAGGGTTTATACCTTCTACGGTTCCCATGATAGAGAGAGAGGCGGGAACAGACCATACGCAGAACTACGTATTTTTGTGAATCATTCTCAATTGGAGAAGATTCCTGAAACTGCCTCGAGCCCACTACTTCAATGCCAACTCAATTGCCTTGCTGGCTGCCGCTTGGGCAACGGCCGCCGTCACCATTACACTGGAACCATACCCCATCGCACAATCCAGAGAGAGCCCGGGCACACCGGGCTTGCAGTGTGAAACCCCACCCGATGGCAGTGGATAACGGGGCTGCTCACTGGAGTAGACACAAGGAACCCCGAAACTGCGTTTGGGGTTACGGGAAAAGTTGTATTGGCGGCGCAACTGGGAACGCACCTTGGCCGCCAGTGGGTCATTCCAGGTCTTTGAGAGATCAGCAATCTCCACTCGAGTGGGGTCGAGCAAGCCTCCAGCTCCACCGGTGGTTACGATACGGATCTTGTTGCGTCGACAATGGTAGATCATCTCCGCCTTGATGCGGATACCGTCAATGGCATCCACCACGCAACCGTACCCTTGCTCCAGCAACTGACGCAGATTTTCATCGTCCAGATTCTCTGCATAGGCATGACAACGGCATGCTGGATTGATCTGGGCAATGCGTTCACGCATCACCTCCACCTTGTGACGCCCCACCGTCTCCTCCAGTGCTACCACCTGCCGGTTACAGTTGCTGCGGGCAACGCGATCTCCATCAATCAGGGTAATCTCTCCCACTGCCGAACGGGCAAGACTCTCAGCCACCCAGGAGCCAACCCCCCCCACCCCGACCACACAGAGATGGGTATGCGCCAGACGTTCCAACCCCGCCTCTCCATAGACCCGAGAGAGCGCACTAAAACGTTCAGCAAAGCCTTCCTCGAATTCCACCCACTCTCTCCCGTTGTTTGATCGGCGCAGAGGATAACAGAGCAGCTCGACTACAGCAGCCACCAATCTGCTACAATTCAGGGGTTCCTTTACCCCTACTTTACTGATCGTTCAGGATAAACAATGAGAATCCAATTTCACCACAACAGCAAGGGCGAGCTCAGCAGTGGCGAGCTGGATCAACCAGAACCGGTTCAGGTCGAGGTGACCCAACTGGATATCTCCCTGCTCTCCATGGTCTGGTTGCTGGTGAAATTCATGGTTGCCTCGGTCATCGCAACCCTGCTGATTGCTGCACTCTTGATGATCGTCGGCGCCCTTTTCGATCTCAACTTTCACAGCTTCCACTCTCTGCGACTTTGAGAACACTGCTCCACCTGTGCCGTAGCCGCCCTCCGTTTGTTACCGCACTCTACCGCCTGCTACTGTTACTCCCCCTGCTCTCTGGGGAGATCTTCCTCTCGATGCTCTCCATCACCGGGTTGCTGCTACTCGGTCATACTCGCAAGGATGCTCGCAGCAGAGCGGCACAACAACCCGCACACAACCCGCTGCCTTACCATCCACCGGATCACCTCAGGCTTGCGATTCGTGCAGAGCTGCAGCGGGCTGCACAGCTACTCCCCCCCGACGACAAGACTCCTCCGGGCAAGCTGATTGAATCGTACCCCGTCGACTTACAGACAGAACCAGAGTGGAAGTCCCTGCCCGCGCCTCCAGAACAGGCCCCCATTCCGGCAGCACTGCCAATCTATCCCTGCTGCTCAGCCCTTGCTCTGAACACCCGCTCGCGCCCTCCTCTAGCCGTTTACCCCATTGTCGCTACGCTGGAATATGTACCTCCTGCCCCCTCTGTTTTCCCGGCCTATCCAGTGGCAGCGGCCCTGCACTATCCCGCCCCCCTATCCCCTCCCCCTCTTCGGGCATACCCACAAACCGACCTCAACCTGATCGCCCTCTCTGAAGAGTCTGCCTTCGAGAGCGACTTCACTGCAGAACAGGGTAGTGCCGACACCACCACTGAAACCGAGGATGAGCACAGCTGGCTTCCGCCTCGTGAGCGGGCCGATGCCCTGTTTGCCGTGTGCCAGCTCTACCAGCAATTGGCAGAGACTGAAATCCCCCTCAGCCTGCTGATTGGCGGCAACCAGGAGGATGAGCTGCTACAGCTCTCCAGCGAATCTCTGGATGGTGCACTTCACCTCAAGGAGCAGATTGATGAACTGATCGAAGTCTTCGGCTTTGACAGTGCAGCGGATCTGTTTGACCACCTCTTCTACGGCAGCATTGCCGCAGATCGGGAGGAGCGTTTGCATGCACTACTCTCCACCCTGACCCCACTAGTAATGGAGAGCCTGACCATCCAGAATCCGGCACAGCGTGAGCAGCTCTACCAGCAGATTTTTGACCACCTGTTCGAGGCTGGCGAATTTCTCAACTCCGAGCGCCAGGCACTGTTCGAAAAGTGGCATGAGGAGTATGTCCCTCCAGCCCCACCGGAGGAAGAGGATTCACTCCCCTCTTCACCCGATGAGCAATTCACCCCCGCCTCGGCAAGCACACGGGAGCGCATCGCCAACGCCCTGCAGAATCTGCAACAACAGCAGGAGCTGGAGCTCTCCACCCCGCAACAGCAGCAACGTGCAGCGGTTGAGATGGAACGGGAGCAGCTCGACCGCAAGAGAAAGACAAATCGTCTCGATACCCTGGCCCAGGGCCACGGACTCTCTCTGCAACAGCTACTGGAGAATGGTGATAACGAACAAAGTCGTGAACAGCAGACACAACTGCTCAACCTGCTGCTCTCCGCCCGTAGCGACACAGCGGAGGAGTACATTCACTTCCGAGGTCACCTGCGGGGAACTCCGGCTGACCTGTTGATCGAGTCTCTGTTACGGATTCAACTGCAGAACCGAACCTGCAGCCTCTACCAGAAGCTCTCCCATCTGGATGATTTCGAGGAAATTGAGACGCAGCTGTTTACCCAACTACAGCAAGAGTTTGGGCAAACCGTGATCCACAATCACCACAAATCCATCGAGCAACACCTGGAGTGGGCCAGCAGTAGTGGCCGTCCCCACTGCAACAACACCCTGATTCAGCCCCAGGCAGAACCATGAAACGGTTGCTGGCGGCGCTACTGGTTCTGGTTACTCTGACCCTGCTGGGAACCAGCTACCTCAGTTACAGCCTGTTTCTGCAAGGGGCTCTACTCAAGGGGGCTCACAATACCTTGCAGGGGCGCTACAGCCGTACTCAAGCGGAACTGCAGAAGACGCGCAAAGCGTTGAAGCAGACTCGAAACCAGCTGCAGAAAAGCCGTCAGAAACTCTCGAAAATGGAGTCCAAAAAACCTCAAGGTGCGCGCAAGCTGGCCACTCGCGCCTCCAAAATTCCGCTACTGGGTACCCTCCCCTCGATCGGTCTGATCGCAGCCGATCTGTACGACTGCTACCAGAAACCCTCACAATGCAAGGAGGAGATTGAAACTCTCTACGAGGAGGGCAAGGCACTACTGGATGATGAGTAGCTGCACCCTGCACCTCCCACCACCTCGCTACTGCGCCGGCTGTGCCGCTGTAGTGGTGTCCGCCGGGGCCAGGTAACACTGACCCGAGAAGGTACTCTCCTTCTCCTTGTGTCCACGAATTCTCAGATAGGGAGATGGATCGTAGTGGATACTCCCCAACACACGCCCGGTAGATGCCTCGATAGAGCTGGTCTCGGTCTTGATAATATCCCCTCCGATAATCTTGCGATATCGGTAGTTGGAGTGGGTGGGGGTAACCTCCCACTCCTCGACGATACGGTCACTGTTATAGTAGGTGAGCGCGCGGATATTGCGAACGCTCTGATCCGGAACCGAGACCTTCACCCCATCGGTATGGGTCACCTCATTGGTTTTACTGTCGATCTCATCCATGCTGCAGATCAGGTCGGTGGTTGCCGCCTGCGCCCCCAGTGCAAATGTTGCGATCAGCAATCCTGCGCTTTTTTTCATCTTCGACTCCTGTTGGTATATAAAACGTCTTGTAAGCAGTGTCCGTTCTGACCTGCCATAACTTTCGAGATCATTGATTGAGAGGATCTGGCCAGGGTTGCGAGCATAGCGGCATTAATCCCGTTTTGTCCAGTAGTCCGCCGTCTGCGGAAGCACCCAACGCACCCCCCCTTTCGGATTCTCCACATCTCCCCGGTAACGTGGAATCAGATGGACATGCAGATGAGGTATGGACTGCCCGGCCCACTCTCCATTGTTGACACCGATATTGTACCCATCCGGCTGAAACTCTTGCTCCAGTCCCTGCTTCGCCTTCTGGATGGCTGCCGAGATCGCAACCAATTCACGTTCATTCAACTCGAAAAAGGTCGGCACATGACGCCGGGTAATGATCAGGGTATGCCCCGGAGAGACCGGAAAACCATCACGAATGGTCAAGGTCCAGTCGCAATGGTCAATAATCCGCTCTGGCGGCAATGTGCAGAGGAAACAGTCCGGTTTTCTTTCCATGATCGGCAGCATACCGGCAATATTTCAACAGGGCAACCGCAGGAATCAGAGCGCCCCCCCGCCAGTTCCTGTACCGAATCAGATTGCATATTCAGGTTTCCACGCCTCCGGCAGCGCCTGCAAATCTTCCACTTGATCGATATCCTCCTGTGCAGGCAGGGCGTACCAGCTCACCCCCTGCGCATCCAACTGCGCCACGGTCTGTTGAAACACCCGGTTGGTACCCCAGTCGATTTCGTGAAAAATCTCCCGAACCAGCCTTTTCATGGCCACCAACACATAGCCACCATCCACGGCAGGCACCAGTACCACCTCATGGCTGTGCAACTGCACAACCACTTCATCAAGTCGTGCTGCCTCCAGTTGGGGGCAGTCACACCCCATCAGCAGCACCGCATCATGCTGCTGCAACCCCTGCTCGATGGCATGTTCCATGCGCTCACCAAGATCAATTCCCTGTTGGCTCTTCAAGGAGATCCCGTAGCGCTGCTGTAGCGCAACAAAACTGGGATGTTCCACATCGGGTACAGCATAGAGCACCACCTGCCCCAACCTCGACTCAATCGCCTGCTCCACCATCCAGTGAGTCATCTGCTGCTGGAGTTGCGCCGCCCCCTCCCGGCCCAGCTGCGGAATCAGGCGTGTTTTGGCCACGCCCGGCACGGGTGCCTTGCTGAAAAGTTGCAGCTGCATCCTCATCTTGAATTCACCGATACCACCCCGCCAGGCGCTGCGGTGAGACCCCTGCCCAGTAGGCAAAACGGAGCCACCACATCAGCACAATGGTACGTACCACCCCCTTCTGCTCCCAGCGACGGCTTGAAGTAGTCAGTGTAGTATCTACACAAACAGGGGGGGCAACCGCCCGCAAACGTTTGCTGAAGGCAATATCCTCCATCAGCGGAACTTGTGGGATCCCGCCCACCTGCTGATAGAGACTTCGGCGAAGAAAGATTCCCTGATCTCCGGTGGCTACTCCACTCCAGCAGGAGCGTCGGTTCATCATCCACTCCACCACACGCAACAGCGGCTGCTCTCCACTGAGGCGCACATCAAAGCGCCCCCACGGTCCTTGCCTCATCGCCGCCAGCAGCAGTCGCTCTGTTCCAACCGAAACCGTGGTATCCGCATGGAGAAACCAGAGCAGCTCCCCCTGTGCCACCTCTGCCCCTGCCGCCATCTGCCGGGCTCGTCCCGGTTCGCTTGTGAGGAGGCTGTCCACATGAGGCCGGGCCAGCTCCACTGTCCCGTCCACACTGCCCCCATCCACCAGAATCAGCTCCCCGCCCTGTTGACGCAATGACTGCAGCGGGGCGAGCATCTGTGCGATTCCCGCTGCCTCATTGAGTGTGGGTATCACCACCGAGATCATCAACGACTGAGTGCCCCACCACAGCTGGAACCCTGCCCTGCGGTGCAGCCATAACAGTGGCCACCAACCTGTATCGGCTGTTGTTCCAGGGAGTCAACCAGCAGATCGCGAAGATGCAGTGGATGACCACCCGCACTGCGCAGAGGCATCTTCAGCATCTGGTTGAAGTCACAATCGTAGAGCACCCCCTGCCAATCAGCACTGATCAGCGTACGGCACATCACCGTCTCCAGGTTCTGTGGTTGGTGGGCCGCCTGCAACAACGCCATGTAGTCATCAAACATCCCCTTCGCCAGCAGCATTCCACCAAAACGCTGAATAGGCAGGTTGGCCAGGGTCAACAGTTGATTGAATTGAACCCCATACTGCTGCCACAAGACCTCTCTGTAATCACGCTCCAACTGCTGCTGTGAAGGGGGCAGAGCGGCATCCTGAGGATTGTAGACCAGATTGAGAATCAGACCGGAGTCAAGCGCCCCGTATCCCAGCCGATTGAGCTGTCGCAAACCTTCTATACTGGCGTCAAAGACACCGCTACCACGCTGGCGATCCACATTTTCCTGCAGATAGCAGGGCATCGAGGCGACCACCTCAACTCGCTGGCTTGCCAGAAAAAGGGCCAGATCCTCCTGTCCCGGCTCCTGCAAAACAGCCAGATTGCAGCGATCTATCACTCGCACCCCCAGTGCCGTGGCCGACGACACCAGATCTCGAAAATGGGGATTGAGTTCCGGTGCTCCTCCGGTCAGATCGAGTACGACAATCTCCCCCTGCTCCAGCACCCGGACCACCCAGTCAATACTCTCCCGGCTCATCACCTCGCTACGGCTGGGGCCTGCATTGACATGGCAATGGGTACAGCGGAGGTTACAGCGATAGCCCAGATTGAGTTGCAGCGTCTCCAGCCTGCCCCGCTGTAGTGGAGGGAAGGTGATACGCCTGAGATAGGGAGCACTGTCCAGCATCAATACAGCGGCAGTGTGGAGCGGACCCGGTTAGCCGGACACCACTCTACTTGCCATCTTTCTTGTTCTGCTTCTTGCCCTTGCGTTTTTTCTTGCGCTTTTTCTTGCGCTTTTTCTTCTTCTTTACCTTACTGATCGTCTTGGAAAACTTGCCCTTGATATTCTCTTTGAAGAACGCCTTCTTGTCCTCGGCATCCACAAACTTGCTATAAGTGGAGTAGAGCACATTGGAGTAGGTTTCCAACCTCCCCTTCTTGTACGCAATCCACATAGTGCGGGCCTGGTCATCATAGCCGGCGGCCACAAATTTGCCCTGATTGATCTTGACCTGCTCCTTCTCGGCAAGCGCCAACTGGGTAAAGGAGAGCAGCAACATCAACAACAGGGTAGAGAGGGTTTTCATCTTGTATCCATACTCAAATATCAGGTAGATCGGAAGGCAGTTTCTATCACTCTCACCCCACCCATGTCAAAAGGGAAATTCCCTTAAATTGCGCAATAACTTTCTTATGTTAAATACACCGATTTTCCCGGAAGTTCATTCATACCGCAATTCCAGGCTATCTGCAGCCCTCAACAACACCCTCCGCCATCCTTTCTCTGCTGCTCCTCCAGCACGAGATCAAACGGCAGCTCCATACCATTATGCTCTGCAAAAATACCGTAGTGGTTTTCCCAGTTACCGATAAAGTCGAAATGGGATGCAAAGCGGGACTGGTGCAACATCCGGTAGCTGTTGCCGCTGACCGCAACGGCCCTCCCCCGCTCGAAGTGGTGCTCCTTGTCGAGATCAAACCGGTCTGGATGGTGGCTGACCGTTCCCTTGTAGATCACCGCCTGCCCATAGTCCTCAGCCGTCGATTCCAGTTCGGGAATCTTGAAGAGCCGGTAGGTGGCGGAGTAGAAACGGTGTTCCCCCAGCTTCTTTTCTATCTCCGGATTGTCCACCGTGAGCGGACGATCCTCCACCAGTCGAGGGTCTGCAAATCCGTTACGCCGTGCCAGGGAAAGAAAGTCGTTCCAATACAGTGCACCACTGAGACACTCACCGTAGAGTATCGGATCCTGCACCAGTGCCTGGGGCACCCGGCGCTCGGAGTAGACATCAGAGAAGTAGAGTTCGCCCCCCGGCTTCAGCACCCGCCACGCCTCTCGCAGCGCCGCATCCTTGTCAGGAGAGAGATTGATGACGCAGTTGGAGACAATGATATCGAAACTGTCATCCTGCAGTGACAACTCGTCCAGCCTTTCGATATACCCTTTCAGAAAGGTGACGTTGGGTGCGGCATAACCGAACTGTTCGGTATGCCAGTCGATATGCCGGTTGGCAACCGCGAGCTGCTCATCGGTCATATCAACACCAACCACACTCCCCTGCTCCCCAACCAGCTGTGACAACAGGTAGACATCGCGACCGGAACCACTGCCAAGATCGAGGATACGTGTCCCCTCCAGCTGCTGCGGTGCAACCAGCCCGCAGCCGTAGTATTTGGCGGAGACCTCAGCATGAATTCCGCCCATCGCCTGCTTGAGGTGATCCGGAACACCACTGTCGGTGCAACAGGCGTTGGTCTGCAGGTCGTTGTTGGTAACCAGAATCTGGCCGTAGTACTTTTTCACTTCATCATGCATCGTTCTTTCTCAACAGGTAGAATTGCCGCGAACAATGATACCGCAACAGGAGTGACCTTGAATCAGCCCGAGACCCTTGCCGCGATTGACCTCGGCTCCAACAGCTTTCACATGATTGTTGCGCAAAATCTCAACGGGCAGCTGCAGGTGGTGGACAGGGTCAAGGAGATGGTTCGCCTTGGCGGCGGCCTCGACAAGAGGAACAATCTGACCCCGGAGGCGATGGAACGGGCGCTCGCGACCCTGGAGCGCTTCGGCCAGCGCCTGCAGGGTATTCCCTCACACGCCATCCGCTGCGTGGGCACCAAGACCCTGCGCACTGCTCGCAATGCCGAGCCCTTTCTGGAGCAGGCCCAGCAGGCACTCAACCATGAGATCGAGATCATCTCCGGCTTCGAGGAGGCCCGTCTGGTCTACCAGGGGGTCACCCACGACATCGAGGTGGAGAACCAGAAGCTGCTGGTAATGGATATTGGTGGACGCAGTACCGAACTGATCCATGGCAGCGGGCAGGTGCCGGAGCAGCTGGAGAGCCTCACCATGGGCAGCGTAAGCATGAGCCTGCGCCACTTTGCCGATGGCAACATCACCCAAAAACGGATGGAACGTGCCGAACTGGATGCACTGGCAGAGCTGCGTGGGGTACGCAAACTGTACCGCCAGCCATTATGGGAGCGGGCCATTGGCTCCTCCGGTACCATCCGCACCATTGCCAGCATCATCCACACTGCAGGCTGGTCACACAACTCCATCACGCTGGAAGATCTCAAGCGGCTACGCAGAGAGACCATCGAAGCCGGCAGTATCGAGGCTCTCGATTTCGGGGGGTTGAAAGAGGAGCGCCGTCCGGTGTTTCCGGGGGGGCTGGCCATTCTCTACGCGACCTTCAAGAGCCTCAAGATTCGCGAGATGCTGGTTTCGGAGGGGGCACTGCGAGAGGGGGTTCTGTATGACTATATCGGCCGTATCAGCAACCACGATATACGCGAACTGTCGATTGATCAGATGATGACGCGCTACCACGTCAATACCACCCATGCCGAACATATCCATGTGATGGCGAGCGCACTCTTCAACCAGGTGGCCACCCACTTTGGCAGTGATGAAGAGCGCTTCGAGAATGCCCTGCGCTGGGGGGCAAAACTGCACGAAATTGGTCTGGCGATCTCTCATCGCAAATACCACCTCCACAGCGCCTACCTGATTGAGCACTCGGATATTCCCGGCTTCTCACGCCAGGAGCAACGTACACTCAGCACCCTGGTAAGAGCTCACCGTATGAAGCTCAAACCGGCTGTATTTGACTCCTTCAAGCTGAAACCACTGTTAATGAAGCTCGCAGTACTACTGCGCCTGGCCACACTGCTCTACCGGGGGCGAGGCAGAGAAGCGATTCCCATCCCGCAGATCAGACTGAAGGACAACAAAGTAAAGCTGCAGTTTGAACCACAGTGGCTGGCCAACCACGCCCTGACACGCAATGACCTCAAGCGTGAACAACGTTACCTGAAACGGGTCGGTATCTCACTGCACTACGACTGATCCGTTGCTGACAGTCGCGCACGCACGATGCGCAGGATACGAATCAGCAGCAATGTAATCGGGGTTGCGTGCAGGAACAGATCAAAAATATCGAGTGGGCGCCGCAGGGTGCCCGCCAGTAGCATGCGAACCTTCTCAACCAGATGTGGCTCCGGATAAGGCGGGACAATGGCTGGCATCAGTGCCAGCATCACCGCAACCAGCGCCAGTTGTGCCAATGGAATCCGGTCGATCCAGCCCATTCTCTACTCCTCATACCCATGGGTAATTGTTGACTATTATGCACAAGTATATACCATCCGTAGATGAACTCAGAGTCAAACCATTACCGAGGAGGAATACCATGAGCCGACTGTTCTCTGCCCTGTTACTGTCAATACTCACCACAGCAGCCATAGCGGGGGAGATTCGCATTACCCCATCCACCGACAATCTGACGGTAGAGCATAATGGCAAGGAGGTGCAGATCCAGCGCAACCAGAACCCGCAAGCGGTGGCAGAGGCTGCCTGGAGCAAAACAAGCCGCAACTGCCCCCCCTTTTGTGTACAGCCCATGGTCGCTGCCCCTGGTGTATTAACCGTGGGGATCCGTGAAGTGGTGGAGTTTATGCGCAACGAACTGGCCGTGGGTGACGGGGTACTGATTGATGCCCGCACCGAAGAGTGGTACCAGCGCGGCACCATTCCCGGCTCGGTCAACATCCCCTACACCCGGCTCAACCGCAACAACGGAGCCGATGAACTGGTGCTGGAGCAGGCGATGGAACGATTCGGGGTGAGCGGAGAGCCGGGCAACTGGGATTTCAGCAATGCCAAAAAACTGGTGCTATGGTGTAACGGCTGGTGGTGCGGGCAGTCTCCTGCCGCCATTCGTGGCCTGCTCAACGAGGGCTATCCTGCCGAAAGGCTGCTCTATTTCCGCGGCGGAATGCAGAACTGGAAGATCTATGGGCTCAACACTGTACAGTAGGCCGGAACTGTACTGATCAGAAATCCTGCCGTAACTCGACAAAGAGGCGGTCGTTGCTGCCCCAGTCGGGAGGCAGCAGACTGCCCTGATACCAGATTCCGCCCCCACTGACCGACCAGCTGTCATCCAGATCATACTGCGCCGAGAAGCGGCTGTACCCCCCCTCATTCAGAGAGGCTCCGGTACGCATCACTACCCCCTTGAGATGGAGGGTGTCGTGGCGCAGGCTGTGCTGATAGGCGAGCAGAGTCTGCCAACTCACCCTCTGCTGATAGTCGGGTTTTGCCAGCAAGGCACTCTGATAGTTGCCGATCTCGCGACGTACCACCTCCAGCGAAAGGGTGACATCATCGATACCACGGTACTCTCCACCCAGCAACAGATCGAGCCGTGAACGCTCCAGCTGATCGGAAAACTGCAGCCCGTCAAACCAGGCCAGCTCCCCTTTCCAGAGCCAGCTGCCTTCAGCAACATTGAGCCCGGCCCCGAGCTGGTTCACCCGGGCATAGTAGAGGGTATTATCGTACTGATAGGGGGTATCGTGGTTGAGTCGTGCCCCATAGAGGGAGAGATCCCAGCCAGAGAAGCGCCCGATGGCAGAGAGCCCCCACTCCATCTGCTTCAATCCATCCTCGGGGAACTGCTGCGGCAGGGTCAGGTCGACACACTCGGCCTCGGTACGTGCTCCGATCGCAGCATACTCACCGCCACATGGGGCAGTGAGGTTGGATCGCTGTTCCGGTATTGCCAGCAAACTCACACTCCACGGCCCACGGTAGTAGTCCCCACGCACCATCAGCAGTGGGCGACGCAGGGTCTCGATCTCTGTCAGACCCGGCTCACGCAGATCCAGTGGATTCAGGGTGTCATTGACTCGCAGATAGTCGGAGTGGCCCCAAACCGCAATCTGCCGCCCCAGCTTGAGATCCAGATCCGCCTGCAGAGGACCGGCAATCCAGAGTTCACCCACCTCGACGTCACGTTGATAGCGATCCAGCACCGCCTGCGGGTAACTGGATCGACCCTTCAGATCATAGGCCAGGTCATAGCGCAGATGACCATCGCCATGCATGCGCCAGCCACTGTCATCGCGCTGCTCCAGCTCCAGCCACAACTTGCTGGAGAGCCGATTCCACCCCTGATAGTCGGGACGACCCGACGCCTCGGCAGAATGAGCAAAGGCCCAGGAGGCACTATTGATCCAGTGGCCACGAAGCCGCAACCGTTCCGGATCGGGGCTTATCCCCTCCGCCTCGAACGCAAGCGCAGGCTGCACGGTCTCCACCGGCAGCGTGCTCTCTTCAAACCCCTCCAGGATTGCATCCAGCTCCTGCAGTGACTCATCGGCCTGCAGCGGCTGCAGTGCCGACAGTAACAGCGGTGGTAGCCAGCGCAGCGGTGTCACTCTGCCCCCTGCTCCAGTCGACGTACCGTGAAGCGATCCGCCTGCAGGGGCTGGTTATAGCGTACATTGTGGTAACGAATCACAGTCTTGTGCAGTGTCTCTCTCCCCTGCTTGGTGGTCATGCTGGTCTCCAGAGGAGTCCAGATACCCTCGATCTGCTCCAGCCGCTTGATGTCGAGATAGCGTAACCGCCCCTTCTTCTCCAACCAGCGCACCGCACGTACCACAACATGGTTGTCCTGACGCACAAAGACCACCGATTGGCGATATCCAGTCTCGCGAATCACCGCATCGGTTTTCGGCACCGCCTTGATCTGCCAGACCGGATGGCCTCGTACTTTGGTCTCCTTCATCAGGGTGAAGGTGTAGTCATCGAGATCCGGATCCGTCATGTCGGAATAGTTGAAATCAGAGCCCATGAAGCTGCCACTCTTGTCATCATTGGCAATACGTTTGCTCTTGCGCAGGGCCGGCAGGTAGAGCCACTGGTCGTCATCCTTGCCGGCAGCATCATAGTCGTAGGTGAGGAAGCCGCTGTTGCGAACCTCGGACGGAGTGAGAAAGAAGAGCAGACTGTAGGTGTCTTCTCCACGATCCTGTGCCCAACGCTGCATGGTGCGCACCCGTTCATCCCCTGCCCGATCGATCAATCTCATCTCCATCTCCATGGCGGCATTGTCACCATCATCCCGTGCATTGACCCGCTCCATGATCTGACGGGCATCAGTCACGGCCTGGGTGACGCTAGTTACGAGCAGCAATGCGGCTGCAGTGGATATTCGCTTCATCAATAGCTCCTCTTGCCGAAGATCAGTGTCATCAGTGCCGGTGCCAGCAGCAGATCCGCCAGCAGTGCCAATACAATGGCCAACCCGGTAAGCGCACCAAAATTGATCAGGTTGTTCATGGTCGAGTTCATGAAGATGAAAAAGCCCAGACTGAGCACTACCGTAGTCACCACCATGGCTCGTCCCGCAGTGTGCAGAGTGTGGGTAATCGCCTCCTCACTATCACCACTCTGGCGATAGTAACGCTGAAAGTTGTGCATGAAATGGACGGTATCATCCACTGCCAATCCCAGCGCAATACTGCCAATCAGCATGGTAAAGGCATCCAGCGGCAGCCCTGTCAGCCCCATCACCCCCAACACGATGGTAATCGGCAGCAGGTTGGGAATCATGCTGATCAGTCCAAGGCGCACATGGCCCACCAGCAGAATCATCATCCCGGTGATGACAAAGGCGGCAATGGTATAGCTCTGCGCCATACTGGTCATCATCGCACTGAGGGTACGGGCAAAGATCATCATCAAACCGGTCACCTGAACCTCGGCCAGCCCTTCGAACAGGTCATCGATACGCTGCTGCAGATCCCCCACCACCGAGGTGTAGGCACCGGCCTCCCGCCACGGTAAACGGAAGGTGATGCGGGCGGTCTGCAACCTGGAGTCGACCAGGTTTTCCAGATCATCCGAGCCACTGTTCTCGAACAGCAGCAGCTCCTGCGCCACCAGTTCACGCTGCTGCGGAACCCGGTACTGGTCCTGACGATTCTCGTTCAGCGCCTGGTTGGTCTCGCGCAGCACATCCACCACCGAGATACGTTTACCGGTCTGCAGGGCTGCACGCCCCTCGCCAAGCACCTCTGCCTCATCCTGCAATTTGGCCAGGGCCGCAATCAGATCGGGGTCATAAAGCCCCTCACGCTGACCACTATCGACCAGTACCTCAATGGAGATAGTGCCATTGAGGTCACGATCAATCTGCTCGGTTGCCAGACGTACCGGCTCTTCCTGGGCAAACCACTTCATCACATCGTGTTTGAACTGTAACTGGGTAATACCGGCAATGGCGACGATAAACAACAGCACCGAGATAAAGACCACACTATTGGCGTGGTTGGTGGCGTAGTGCACCATCCGATCCAGCACTCGATCCAGCCGGGTCAGATGGCTGTTCCCCTCCGCATCCGCCTGCTGTTGCAACTGCTGGTTTCGCGGACGCAACGGCAACAATGCCAGCAGCAGCGGTAACAGAGTGAGTGAGTAGAGCATCGCAAACAGCACACCGGCACTGCCAAACAGCCCCAGCTCTGCCACCGCCCCCAGTTCAGCGGTAGAGAAGGAGAAGAGACCAGCGGCAGTGGTCAGACTGGTCAGCACCACCGCCAACCCGGAGTGGCCCAGTGCGTAACGAATGGCCTCATTGCGATCTCCACCATGGTCGAAACGACGATAGAAAATGGAAAGGATATGAACCGAGTCTCCAATACCGACCGCAAGAATGAACGAGGGCAGAATCTGAGTCGGTAACTTGAGAGGAACCCCGCTCAACCCCATCAGGGAGATGGTGGCCAGCAGGGAGAGGATCACCACCAGCAGAGGGGCAAACAGCCCGCTGGCACGACGAAACATCACAAACAGCAGGACAGAGATAATCGCGACCATGGTCAGGGTAAAACGGTGCATATCACTCTGCATCGAGCGCTTCAGCACCTCCATCACCACCGGAGAGCCGGCCACCTCCAGAGGAAAGCCCTCGCTACGATACTGCTCCACCAGCTGCATCACTGCCGCGACCACCTCACCATTCTCTTCATCAGTGAGAAAGCTACGCGCCTGCTGTACAGATGAATCCTCAACCACCTCCTCGAACCCGGCGCTGAGCAGGTCCTCTTCACCCTGCAGGGGAGAGAAGGCCTGGGTCTCGATCACCAGGGTGGTGACAGAACCATCCCGGGCCAGCAGAAGGTCGCGATAGAAGGGGTGGTTCAACGCCGCCTGTCGCAACGCCTCATACCCCTGTGGGGTATCGGGAAAGGCCTCCAGCAGATCCTCGACCAGCAACTCATTCTCGTTACCGATGGTATAACGCACATTGACCAGACTGGTCACCTCATCCAGATAGGGAACCTGTGCTTCCAGATCACGATGAAACTGGCGCAGTCTCTGCAGAAACTTGGGGGCAAAAATATCGGGTGGACGCAGCGCAATCAGCACCACCTCTTCACGCCCAAACTGCTCACGAAAGCGGTTATAGTCGAGCAGAATAGGGTCGTCGGCACGCAAAAACCCCTCGTTTGAGGTGTCGATGGTGATCTTCGAGAGGTTGCTGAAGAGCAGCACAGAAATCAGCAACAGCAGTGGCAGCAGCAGCCAGCGCCAGCGGATCAGCCACCCCCCATAGGAGACAAAACCCTGTTCAATCGCTACCCGGTTCATGTAACAATCCGCCTGTGAATTCGTTGATTAAAAACCGCGAGTGTACCAAATCCCGGCAGCTGCCCGCGTGCTCAACGACTCTACATTATCCTCTCTGTCCTGCGCAGCCTAGAACCGTAGGCCAGCGCCAATCTCAGCCGGCTTGTTAAAACTGTGTAGCTTGGGCGAATGGACATTCATTATTGCGAGTTCCCCGTTTGTACTGCCGGAGGATTGATGAAATCTTCAAAATCGATATCAGGTTGGCCTTGGCGAGCGTAGCAAAATGAGAAATGAGCCACCATGTCCTGACGTGGTTCATCGTTTTTTTTCGTGACGCAATGTTGTTCGAATTGTGACTTATAGTTTCATATGGGAGTTATAAATTTCATTCCTCAATCCCCTCCAGCAAGGCCGCAATCTCTTC
>CAYFNH010000022.1:0-29487 GCA_964344435.1 uncultured Piscirickettsiaceae bacterium
TGGAGTGGGACTTGCGATCCACACCCAGTACTGCAACCTCCAGCTCATCCCCTTCATTGATCTGGGTACGGGCATCTTCAACCCGCTCGCGAGAAATTTCGGAGACACGCAGGTAACCGGTCACCTCATCACTCAGCTGCAGGGTTGCACCACGTGGATCCACATCGGTTACGGTACCGGTCACGATGGTACCGCGTGGGTTTTCAGCCACGTAGGTGGAGAATGGATCTTGCTCCAGCTGCTTGATACCGAGCGAAATACGCTCACGCTCTGCATCGATCGCCAGCACCACAGTCTCAACCTCATCACCCTTGGCGTAGTTACGGATCAGCTCCTCACCATTCTCCTGCCAGGAGATGTCAGAGAGGTGTACCAGACCATCAATATCACCGTCCAGACCGATAAAGATACCGAACTCAGTGATGGACTTGATGTTACCCACAATGCGGTCGCCCTTCTTGTGCGAGCTGCTGAACAGCTCCCAGGGATTGGCCTTGCACTGCTTCATGCCGAGGGAGATGCGGCGACGCTCTTCGTCGATATCCAGCACCATCACCTCAACCTCTTCACCCATGGAGACCACCTTGGAGGGGTGGATGTTCTTGTTGGTCCAATCCATCTCGGAGGTGTGTACCAGACCCTCGACCCCATCCTCGATCTCAACAAATGCACCGTAGTCGGCGATATTGGTGATCTTGCCGAATACACGGGTACCGGCTGGGTAGCGACGTGCAATATTCAGCCATGGATCGTCACCCATCTGCTTCAGGCCGAGAGAGACACGGTTGCGATCACGGTCGTAACGCAATACCTGAACCTCGATCTCTTCACCCACGTTGACCACCTCGGAGGGGTGACGTACACGCTTCCACGCCATATCGGTAATATGGAGCAGACCGTCGATACCACCAAGGTCGATGAAGGCACCATAGTCGGTGAGATTCTTGACGATACCGCTGATGGTGACACCCTCTTCCAGGGTCTTGAGCAGCTCTTCGCGCTCTGCGCTGTACTCGGCCTCAACCACCGCACGGCGGGAGACCACTACATTGTTGCGCTTCTGATCCAGCTTGATCACCTTGAACTCGAGATCCTTGCCTTCGAGGTAGGTGGTGTCCCGTACCGGACGCACATCCACCAGAGAACCGGGCAGGAAGGCACGGATATCGTCGAGGTCGACGGTGAAGCCACCACGTACCTTGCCACTGATCATACCGATCACGGTCTCATTGGCATCCAGCGCACCCTGCAGGCGAGTCCACGCCTCCTGACGCTTCGCCTTCTCACGAGAGAGAATGGTCTCACCATAACCGTCTGCAACAGACTCCAGAGCCACCTCTACGATGTCACCAATGGACACCTCCAACTCACCTTCACGATTACGGAACTGCTCGGAGGCAATGGCCGCCTCGGTCTTCAGGCCCGCATCTACCAGAACCACCTCATCGGTGATATCGATAACAGTTCCACTGACCAGATCGCCATTCTGCATGACGGTTGAACGGAAGCTCTCTTCCAGTAGTTCGGCAAAATTCTCACTCATAATATAATTTCCTAATCACATCTCATGGCGGGTTCGCTAGTTGCCATGGATGGTTATGGGGCCCTTTGGCCAAGCCCATGAAAAAACAGAGAGGAGCACTCCATGCGCACCTCTCCACCAAAATCTGCCCATGAAACCGGTTACGGTTTCACAGCTTCATCTTCAGCACTCAATACCACGTTCTGCAGCCAATACCAGTACTGCAGATACCACTTCATCAATACTCATTTGGGTAGTATCCAGCATCACCGCATCTTCTGCCGGGCGTAGTGGCGAGGCCGCACGTTCAGAGTCTGCCTTGTCACGTGCCTCGATCTCCTGCTGAAGGGCGCGAATGTTAGCATCGTCCCCTTTCTCGATCAACTGCTTATAGCGTCGTTTTGCCCGCTCTTCGGCACTTGCTGTCAGAAAAATTTTTAATTCCGCATCAGGAAAGACCGTAGTACCCATATCACGCCCATCTGCCACCACACCAGGAGGCTGACGAAAGTCACGCTGGCGCTGCAACAACGCCTCCCGTACTGCAGGTACCGCAGCAACCCGAGAGGCCGCCTTGCCCGCTGCTTCGGTACGAATATCATGAGTCACCTCCTCGCCATCGAGCAGCACTCTCACCCCCAGATTGGGGTCATCTGCACCAAAACGAACCCCCAGTTGAGCCGCCTCGGTAGCGAGGGCCACCTCATCCTCAAACGAAATCTCCTTTCTGCCGGCGGCCAGACCCAACACCCGATAGAGCGCACCGCTATCGAGATAGCTCCACTTCAGACGATGCGCCAGCGCCAGTGAGACGGTCCCCTTGCCGGCCCCACCGGGGCCATCAATTGTAATCACATGAGCACTCATGACTGCACCGCCTCAATCTGTAGCCCGCAATCTGCAGCCAACTCACTAAACCCCGGGAAGGAGGTGTTGACATTGTCACACCCCTCAATGGTAACCGCTGCACTGGCCCGCAACCCCGCCATCGCAAATGACATGGAGATACGGTGATCATGGTGAGAGTAGACTGTACCGCCACCAATCTCCCCCCCCTGAATCACAATCCCGTCCGGAGTGGGTCTGGCATCCACCCCCAGCGTCTTCAGACCATCGGCCATCACCTGAATGCGATCACTCTCCTTGACCCGCAGCTCCTCCGCTCCACGTAAAACGGTCTGTCCCTGTGCACAGGCCGCTGCCACAAACAGCGCAGGAAATTCGTCAATTGCCAGCGGCACCTGATCCACCGGGATCTCGATCCCTTGCAATGGTGCCGAACGAACCCGCAAATCAGCCACCGGTTCGCCACCAGACTCACGCTCATTCATCACCTCGATATTGGCCCCCATCTGTCGCAAGATGGTAATCACACCAACCCGAGTCGGGTTCATACCCACATGTTGCAAGGTCAGATCCGAACCTTCGGCAATGGATGCCCCCACCAGAAAGAACGCAGCCGAGGAGATATCCGCTGGTACATCCACCGTTGTCGCCCGCAGGGTAGCGCCACCACGGACACAGATCGTATCGCCGCTTCGCCTCACCTCAACCCCGAACCCTTGCAGCATGCGCTCGGTATGGTCACGCGTAGAGGCCGGCTCGGTGACACAGGTCTCTCCCTGTGCATAGAGCCCTGCCAGCAACAGACAGGACTTGACCTGGGCACTGGCCACCGGCATCTGGTAGTGAATCCCCTGCAGCGCCGCCGCCCCCTTGATTCGCAGCGGCGCGGTACCATCCGCTTCGGTCTCGATGAGCGCCCCCATCTCTGCCAGCGGATCGGTAACCCTGCGCATCGGACGACCAGAGAGCGACTCATCCCCCACCAGAGTCACATCAAACGCCTGCCCGGTGAGCAACCCCGAAAGCAGTCGCATCGAAGTACCCGAGTTCCCCAGATCCAGTGGTGCAACGGATGGTTGCAGCCCCGCCATGCCCACGCCGTGGATCGTTACTTGGCCTGCTGCAGTGGGACCTTCAATCTGCACCCCCATCTGCCGGAAGGCGTTGAGTGTGGCCAGGCTATCCTCTCCTTGTAGAAACCCACTCACCTCGGTCACCCCCTCGGCCAGAGCCCCCAGCATGATGGAGCGATGGGAGATCGACTTGTCTCCCGGCACACGAAGCGTACCCGTCAGTTTGCCACCGGGCTCAACTAGAAACTTCAAATTTGACATAGTTCTTCCTTGAAAACGTACAGAGGGCTACCAGCTCAGTCGCGTTGCTCCCCTTAAAGTCAGCTTTCCGCTTGCAGCCCGCAGTTACTCATAATGGTCATCCCGAGCCTGCTTGGCTCGAGTAAACAGCGTCAACAACCCCTCATCATCCTTGTCCCGAATCATCGTCTCGATCGAATCCAGCTCCTTGCGAAACTGCCCCAAAGTCTCCAGCAATGGCTTGCGGTTGGCCATCGAGATGTCTCGCCACATGGTCGGGTTGCTGGATGCGATTCGACTAAAGTCGCGAAACCCTCCAGCAGCGAAATGGAAGATCTCCTGATGGGTCTCCTGCCTGGCCAGGGCATCCACCAGGCCGTAGGCAAGCAGGTGGGGCAGATGGCTGGTTGCCGCCAGCACCTCATCGTGGTGCTGCACCCCCATCTCTACAATCTCGGCCCCCGCCTGCTCCCACATCGCTCTCACCTTGTTCAAGGCGGTCTCGTCACGGTTATCCAGTGGGGTCAGAATAACCCGGCGTCCCTGATAGAGATCAACCAGAGAGGCCGCCGCACCACTCTTCTCGGTACCGGCAATGGGGTGGCCTGGGATGAAACGTGGAGGTACGGTGCCCCCAAATACTTGCTGGGCATCCCGCACTACACTCCACTTCACACTACCCACATCGGTGATTACCGCATCTTCATCAAGCGCACCCTTGATCTCGGTCAGCAGCGGCTTGACCGCACCCAGTGGCACCGCAATCACCACCATGTCGGCCCCCTTAACCGCCTCTGCCGCAGTTGTGGCAATCTCATCAATGACACCGAGCTCACGAGCCTGTTGCAGGTTCTCCTGCCCTCGCCCATATCCAACCACCTGTTCGACCGCCCGTTGTGCCTTCAGTGCGCGCACCAGGGAGCCACCAATCAATCCTACCCCCAGCAAGGCCAGACGGCGGATCATGCACCACCCCTCAGCACCCGGGTCAATGCCTGAACACAACGTTTATTCTCTTCTGGCAGACCAATGGAGATACGCAGATGGTTGGGCAAACCGTAGTTGGCGACAGGTCGGGTGATTACCCCCTGCTGCTCCAGCGCGCTGAAGATGGGCATTGCATCCTGACCCAGATCAACCGAGACAAAGTTTCCGGCAGAAGGGATCCACGCCAGCCCCAGCTGCACAAAGGCGTGTGTCATCTTTGCCATCTCGGCACGGTTGAGGGCTACCCCCTGCTGCATGTAGGACTGGTCGGCCAGCGCAGCAACCGCCGCAACCTGTGCCAGACTGTTGACATTGAATGGCTGTCGAACCCGGTTGAGCAGCTCGGCCACCCGCTCACTGGAGAGCCCGTAACCAACCCGGTACCCAGCCAGCCCATACGCCTTGGAGAAGGTACGGGTAACAATCAGATTGGGAAACTGCTCCAGCCATTGGGAGGCATCCGGGTATTCCGGATCTTCCACAAATTCGATATAGGCCTCATCCACCACCACAACCACCTCTGGAGGCGTGGATTGGAGAAATTGATAGAGGGCATCCCGTTGCACCCAGGTACCGGTTGGATTGTTGGGGTTGGCAATCCAGACCACTCGGGTATCCGCCCGAATTGCAGACAACATCGCCTCCAGGTCATGCCCCCATTGCCGGGCCGGCACGACAATCAACTCCGCTCCGACCGCCATCGAGGAGAGTGGATAAACCGCAAAGGCGTGTTCGGAAAAGAGGGTCGAACGCCCCTCACCGAGAAAGGTTCGTGCAACCAGATCCAACACATCGTTGGAACCATTGCCCACGGTAATCTGTCTGGCGCTGCAGCCATGGTGCTGGGCCAGCGCCTCACGCAGTGCCACGGTCGCCCCATCCGGATAGCGCGCCTGTTCGCCCAGTGCCGCAGTAACCGCTGCGTTTACGCTGGGAGCGGGCCCCATCGGGTTTTCGTTGGAGGCCAACTTGATGATGCGAGACTCCTCCATGCCAATCTCACGAGCCAGCGTCGCGGTCGGTTTGCCGGGCTGATAGGGGCTCAACCCCTGCACACCGGGTACGGCATAGTCCAGTAGATCACAAGTCGACATCAGAGGATCGCCTTGGGGTAGGAACCCAACACACGGAACATAGTCGCCCCGGACTCCAGCTTGGTCAGTGCCCGTTTGACATTCTCATCCTCGGCATGGCCATCGATATCGACAAAGAAGAGGTAATCCCAGTTGCCACGGCGCGAGGGGCGTGACTCGATCCGGCTCATTGAGACCCCATTCTCCGAAAACGGGGAGAGCAGTTCATACAGTGCTCCGGGCCGATTATGGGTAGAGACCAGCAGAGAGGTCTTGTCCCTTCCACTGGGGGCCGGGGACTGGGTACCAATCACCAGAAAACGGGTGGTGTTGTCTGGCTCATCCTCAATATTGCGTGCGAGCACCTGCAGGCCATAGATATTGGCCGCAATATCCCCGGCAATGGCTGCGGCATCCGGCTCTTTCGAGGCGATACGTGCCGCCTCGGCATTGCTTGATACGGTAATCTGGTCGATACCATCGAGGTGCTCTTCCAGCCAGTTACGGCACTGGGCGAGAGATTGCTGGTGAGAATAGATGCGCCGGATTCCCTGCAGATCTGAGTGCTGACTCATCAGGTAGTGGTGGATGCGCAGCTCCACCTCTCCATTGATCCGCAGTGGTGAGTTGATGAACATATCCAGGGTGTGACTGATCACCCCTTCGGTAGAGTTCTCCACCGGAACCACACCATAGTCTGCCTCTCCCGACTCCACATCGTGAAATACCGCCGGGATGGTCGCCATCGACATGGTCTCAACCGAATGGCCAAACTGCTTCAGTGCTGCTGCCTGGGTAAAGGTTCCTTCCGGCCCGAGGAAGGCAATCTTCATCGGCTGCTCCAGCGCCAGGCAGGCGGACATTACCTCTCGAAAGAGACGGGCCATCTCCTCATCTCCCAACGGCCCCCGATTACGTTCCATCACCCTCGCCAGCACCTGTGCCTCACGTTCGGGGCGGTAAAACTCCACCTCGCCGTTATCAGCACTCTCCAGCTTGATCCTGGCCACCTCCTGGGCCAATGCCCCGCGACGGTTGATCAACTGCTGTAGTTGCTCATCCAGCTGATCAATCTCATCTCGAATTTGGCCCAATCGGTTCTCTGCAGACATGCGTGGAGTGTACCCTAAAACCGTTTACACCACTCGCACAGAGAGCACCCCTTCGATAGCACGGATCTTCTCTACTACCGCCTCATCCACAGCCCCCTCGACATCCAGCAGGTTATAGGCAACCTCATTCCGGGATTTATTCATCATGTCACCGATATTGATCCCGGCATCGGCCAGCAGCGAGGTGATCTGCCCAACCATATTGGGCACATTGGAGTTGGCAACACAGATGCGAGAGCCGGCAGCACGCGGCATTTTCATCTCAGGAAAGTTGACCGAGTTGGTGATATTGCCATTCTCGAGATAATCCTTGACCTGATTCGCCACCATGATGGCGCAGTTGTCCTCTGCCTCGGCAGTGGAAGCCCCCAGATGTGGCAGGCAGACCACCTTGGGGTGGCTCTTGTTTTCGTTGGTTGGAAAGTCATTGATATAGGCGTAGAGCTTGCCGGAGTCAAGTGCCTCCAGCACCGCCGTATCATCAACAATACCGCCACGGGCGAAGTTCATGATCACCGCATGATCCTTCATCCTGGCAATACGTTCTGCATTGATCATGTTGCGGGTGGCATCGATCAGGGGGACATGGAAGGTGACATAGTCCGCCTGCTCCAGCAACTCTTCAACACTGTGAGCACGGGTCGCCTCGGCAGAGAGGTTCCAGGCACTCTGGATGGTCATGGTGGGATCATAGCCAACCACCTTCATCCCCAGCGAGATCGCTGCGTTGGCGATCTGTACACCGATGGCACCGAGGCCAACCACACCAAGGGTACGCCCCGGCAGCTCGAAACCAACATACTTCTTCTTGCCCGCCTCGACATCCTTGGCGATCACACTGTCCTCTCCCTCAAGGTTGCGTGCGTAATCCCACGCCTGGGCGATATTTCGGCTCGCCATCAGCATGCTGGCAATCACCAACTCCTTGACTGCATTGGCATTGGCACCGGGTGCATTGAAAACCGGGATACCACGCGCAGTCATCTTGTCGATGGGAATATTGTTGACGCCAGCCCCTGCACGGCCAACCGCCTTCAGGGTCTCGGGGATCTCCATATCGTGCATCTTGAAGGAGCGCAACAGAATCGCATCGGGATGCTGAATCTCCGAAGCGATCTCGTAGCTGTTTCTTGGCAGACGATCCAGACCGACTGGAGAGATGTTATTCAGTGTAAGTATCTTGTTCATTCAATGGCCTCCCAACCTTTGATTATTGCGTTATGCCCCCTCTGCCACCTCCTCTCTCTGCAATAGAGAAAGGAGATACAAAAGAGGTCACTATAAAACGTTGAGTGAAAAATCGACGATCAACCGTTTTTCTGCTCAAACTCTTTCATGTATTCGACCAGCGCATCAATCCCCTCTTCCGGCATGGCATTGTAAATACTGGCACGCATACCGCCGACCGAACGGTGCCCCTTCAGGGTTACCAGACCACGCTCTGTAGCTCCGGACAGGAAGGCACCATCCAGCTCGGCATCGGCCAGCGTAAACGGCACATTCATCCAGGAACGTCCATTTTTCGCCACCGGATTGGCATAGAATTCGGAGCTGTCAATCAGGTCATAGATCTTTTGCGCTTTACGGTGATTAATCTCTCCCATCTTCTCCAGCCCCCCCTGCTCCTTGAGCCACTCAAACACCAGTCCGGCAACATACCAGCTGTAGGTGGGCGGGGTGTTGTACATGGAATCACTGTTGGCGTGAGTCTCGTAATTGAACATTACCGGAGTATTCTCCATGGCATTGCCAATCAGATCCTCACGAACGATCACAATCGTCAACCCGGCAGGGCCGATATTCTTCTGTGCACCGGCATAGATGACTCCATACCTGGAGGCATCGATCGGACGCGAGAGGATGGTGGAGGACATATCCGCTACCAGCGGCACATCCCCTGTCTCCGGAACATAGTCAAACTCTACTCCACCAATGGTCTCGTTGGGGGTATAGTGAAGATAGGCGGCATCTGCATTGAGCTGCAGTGCATCCTGTGCCGGCACCTCGCAGAAACCACCCTCCGAGGTATCTGCCGCAACATTGACCTCACAGTAACGTTTGGCCTCGGCAATGGCCTTTTTCGACCACATGCCGGTATTGAGGTAATCCGCCCCTGACTTACCACGAAGCAGATTCATCGGCACCATCGCAAACTGGCTGGAAGCCCCCCCCTGCAGAAACAGCACCTTGTAATTTGAAGGAATTGCCATCAACTCGCGTAGATTGGCCTCTGCACTCTGGGCAATAGACATGAAGTCCTTGCCACGGTGACTCATCTCCATTACTGACATCCCGGATGCCCCCCACTCCAGCATCTCCTGCTGAGCCCGCTCAATCACTGCCGTCGGCAACATCGCCGGGCCTGCACTAAAGTTGTAGCTTCTTGCCATCGTTCCTAGTTCCTAGTATTGCTATTCCATCGTTAAAAGATTGGTAACTATTCAGCTCACCCCTGAAATCCGCCATATCGGTGTTCGAAAATGGTCATTTACACTTGTAAACTCACATTTTCTGCCTTGATCTGACGAATTTCAGGGGCAATCTGAATAGCCACCATAATTATTGTTACAAATTTAAGGTAACCCCTGAATAGTTACAAAGATTGAACACCAAGATGAAAGTGCATTACGCCTCCTCTTCATCCTCGCCGTCCTGTGAATCGCTCTCCTCGACCCGCTCGATGCCGACCAGCCTCTCCCCCTTGCCCAGGCGGATCAACGTCACCCCCTGGGTATTACGCGAGGAGATCGAAACCTCATCGACACGGGTACGCACCAGGGTGCCGCCATTGGAGATCATCATCATCTCCTCACCCTCGTCGACCTGTATTGCGCCCACCACGGCACCATTACGCTCAGAGGTCTGGATGGAGATCACCCCCTTGGTGCCCCGCCCCTTGGCAGGGTACTCCGCCAGCGAGGTGCGTTTGCCATAGCCGTTTTCGGTGGCACTGAGAATATGGCTCTTCTCCGGCACCAGCAGTGAGATAATGTGCTCACCAGCCGCCAGATCCATCCCCTTGACACCGCGCGCGGTACGCCCCATCGCCCGCACCGTCGCCTCATTGAAGCGTACCGCCTTGCCACCACTGGCAAAGAGCATGATATCGCGCTCGCCATCAGTCAGCTCAACGCCAACCAGCTCATCTTCATCCCGCAGCTCCACCGCAATGATGCCAGCGGATCTGGGGCGGGAGAAATCGGCCAGCGCTGTTTTCTTGACAATGCCACTGGTGGTTGCCATGAATACGAAATGGTTTTCGGAATACTCCTGAACCGCGAGGAATGCGGTGATCCGCTCCCCCTCTTCCAGTGGCAACAGATTATTGATGGGCCTGCCACGTGCAGTACGACCCGCCTGCGGCAACTGATAGACCTTGAGCCAGTAGAGTCTGCCTCGAGTGGAGAAACAGAGAATGGTATCGTGGCTGTTGGCCACCACCAGCTTCTCGATAAAGTCCTCATCCTTGGTGGCCGCTGCGCTCTTGCCCCGTCCCCCGCGACGCTGAGCACGGTAGTCTGCCACCGGCTGCGCCTTGGCATAGCCGCTGTTAGAGAGGGTTACCACCATATCCTCTTCACTGATCAGATCCTCCAGGGTCAGATCGGCCTCACTATGGGTAATCTCGGTCTTGCGATCATCCCCATATTTTTCACGCATCTCTACCAGCTCTTCACGAATCACCTCCATCAGACGATCGGGATCACGCAAAATAGTGAGCAGCTCGGCAATCTTCTCCAGCAGCACCCGGTACTCTTCGAGAATCTTCTCCTTCTCCAACCCGGTCAGACGGTGCAGCTTGAGATCGAGAATGGCCTGTGCCTGCACCGGTGAAAGCTGGTATAGCCCCTCAATCAGCCCGTAGCCCGCTTCCAGATCCTCCGGACGAGTATCAGCTGCATCTCCCCGATCCAGCATTTCAACCACAATACCCGGTGGCCACCCCTGCGCCATCAACTTCACCTTGGCCTCGGCAGGGTTTGCAGAGGCCTTGATCAGTGCAATGATCGGATCGATATTGGTGAGCGCAATCGCCAGCCCCTCCAGTACGTGGGCGCGCTCACGCGCCTTGCGCAACTCAAACAGGGTACGGCGGGTCACCACCTCACGACGGTGGCGAATGAAGACCTCCAGCGTCTGCTTCAGATTGAGCAGCTGTGGCTGTCCATCCACCAGCGCCACCATATTGATGCCAAACACATTCTGCATCGAGGTGTGCTTGAAGAGGTTATTACGCACCACCTCGGCCACCTCTCCCCGCTTGAGCTCGATCACCATGCGCATACCATCCTTGTCGGACTCGTCACGCAGTGCGGAGATACCGGTCAACTTCTTCTCCCGTACCAGCTCGCCAATACGCTCCAACAGCTTCGCCTTGTTGACCTGGAAAGGCAACTCATCCACCACCAGCGTCTGTTTCTGCCCCTCCTCTCCCTCAACATGGGTACGAGCCCGCAGGTAGATACGGCCACGGCCGGTCTTGTAGGCCTCGTGAATCCCTTTGACCCCATTGATGATGGCACCAGTCGGGAAGTCCGGCCCCGGCAAGTGCTCCATCAGCGCATCAATCTCCAGCGTCGGCTCATCGACCAATGCGATCGTTGCACTCACCACCTCGGTGAGGTTGTGTGGTGGGATCTTGGTTGCCATACCCACCGCGATCCCTTCGGAGCCATTGATCAACAGGCTCGGGATACGAGTAGGCAAGATGGAGGGCTCATGCTCGCTCTCATCGTAGTTGGGGATAAAGTCGACCGTCTCCTTGTCCAGATCAGCCAACAGATCGTGAGCGATCTTCGACATGCGGATCTCGGTATATCGCATGGCCGCTGCTGAGTCGCCATCGACCGAACCAAAGTTACCCTGCCCATCGACCAGCATGTAGCGCATGGAGAAGGGCTGCGCCATACGCACAATGGTGTCATAGACGGCGGTATCGCCATGGGGGTGGTATTTACCGATTACATCACCGACGATACGGGCGGACTTCTTGTAGGACTTGTTCCAGTCGTTGCCCAGCTCGTTCATCGCATACAGAACACGGCGGTGAACCGGCTTCAATCCATCGCGCGCATCGGGCAGGGCGCGCCCGACAATCACACTCATGGCATAGTCAAGGTACGACTGGCGCATCTCCTCCTCAATATTGATGGGGAGAACTTCCTTAGCAAAATCAGTCATGAATCTTCAGCAATCCTTCTCTAAATTGCGACCGTTCGAACCTTTTTTTGAGCCTTTCATGCCGCAGCTGTCAAACCGTTAATTCTAGCAGAAAAGCGCAGAAAAGTCGCTTGATCAAAAGGCGGTAGGACGATCTTTGCTTCTCGATTCACAGCGGCTCCTCTCCACCTCCTTGCGCCCCTTATGGGAAAGATGTATCGAGAAGTCGTCTTCAACCCAGGGAGTACTGTTACGCCGCCTTCCAAGGCGCAGCAGGGCAAGCCAGGAGAGCGCCAAAACCGGCAACCACAGCACCGGATCCTTGAGAGATTTCCCGCTGACCCAACCCTCAAACCATCCTTTGGGCTCAGACGACTGCCCCGCCTCACTCTCCCCTGCCACCTCTTCATAGACATAGATGTACTCATACTCGGGATCCGACTCCCCCTCCGGGGCATCCTCCCACACCCCCGCCTGCTCTAAACCTGCCTGATCTGGCTGTACAAGCTCGATCGCCTCCTGCTCCCCACCCTCTGGCTCCAGCTCCAGTTCTGACGCAAGCTCTGCCTCTGCCTCTGCCTCTGCCTCTGCCTCTGCCTCTGCCTCTGCCTCTGCCTCCAATGCTGGCGCAAACGCCACCTCCGGCACAACCTCCTCTACCATTGCCTCCGGGCCCGACTGCACTTCTGCTGCATCAGGCACCTCAGTCAGCGCAGACGCCAAAGCCTCATCTACTCCCTCGCTCACCCCATCCGGCTCAGCCTGAAGTGGCAGGCCACTACACAGCAATAACACCAACAGCAGCCACTGTAACCTTAACATCACTCCTCTCCCGGCAACCTGAGATTATCGTTAACCCGCTGTATCAGGGTCTTGCCAGCAAGTACACATGCTTCGAGTGCATCCCGATACTGTTGGGGAATCTGATCCTCCTCTTTGAGGCGCTGGCTAAAATCGATAATTGTGGTTAACGAGGCACGCAACTCATGGCTCATCTCGGAAAAGAACGCCTCTCTGGCACGATTGGCATACTCCAGCTTGCGCTCGGTTTCACGGCGCAGCTCCATCTCCTGCTGCACTGCCTCTGCCAACCCCAGAAAAGCCTGATGGGTAGAGCGCGTAGTATGAGTATCCGCCCACTTACTACACCCCTCAACCACCCGATGGTAGACCTCCTCTCCATTGAACGGCTTACGCATGAAGGAGAAGTTACTCCCCAGCACATCCCGGATCTGCGCCAGTGTATAGTCGCTATAGGCGGTCGTGATCACAATCTCGATTTCACTGGAAATTTGGCGAATCTGCCGTGCCGTCTCCAGACCATCCATTCCCGGCGGCATACGCATATCAATCAGAGCAATGGCAAAGGGAGTACCCAGCTGCTGTGCCTGCAGCACTGCAGCCACCGCCTCACGCCCCTGGGTTGCGGTGGTTATCTCAAATTGTGGAGCCTGATCTAAAGATGACGAGAGCGGCTGCTTTTGCCCCATGGTTTCAAGCAACTCTCCCACCCCCTCTTCCACCTCAAGATCATCCGTCAACGCACCCAACTGGGAGAGCAGAAAATCAAGATTATCCTGTTCATCATCCACCAGCAGCACCCGATGGTTATGAGCAACCGAGTCAGCCTGCTGCCTCGCACTCACCTCATCAACAACACCCACCTGCTGCAGCTTGATATCAACCATGTAGTCTCGAATCAACCCCAACCTTTGCAACAGCACGCTCTCTTCCTGCTCAACCTCCAGCCAACAGACTGCACCAGCGGCTCTCGACACAGATTCATGCTCCCGCCTCAACAGAACTACCGGCAATACCCGCGCCGTTTCCGGGCGCTCCTGCAACCTCTGAATCAGCGCCTCTCCAGCACCAGGGAATGCACTATCGATCAGCACCAGATCGGGTGAGGTCTCCAGTGCCAGCGCCACGCCCCGCTCTTCAGTCTGCGCCACTCGCACCTCAAACCCAACCCTTTCCAGTCGCCTCTGCCACTCGCTACCCATAGTCGGAGAATGGGTGAACAATAGAAGCGACGGCTGGTCGCCAAGCCGATCCATCTGCTGCTGCAACAACTCACCCGAACGGGGCACGGGAAGAGGATCCTGCATCAGCAGCTGATTCAGATCCCGATACGCCTGCAGAATAAAGTTACGATCCTTGAGCTCGGCAATCGTTTGCTCCCGGTGCACTGCACTCTGGTGCAGAAGGTCGGCTGAACGTACCCGTTCCTGCAAGCGGTCGGTCTGTTGCTCTACCCGGTACTCCAGGCTCTCCCTGAGCCTCCTCAGCTCATCACTCTGGTTCCAGCTCCAGCAGCAGTTGCGTACGGTCTGGTACAGCTCCTCTACCTGCAGGGGCTTGTGGAAAAAGAGCACCTGTCCACCAACCTGCTCACAGATCTGGTCGGTTGAGTGGTCACTATAAGCGGTAACAAAAATCAGCTGCAGATTTTGGTCCACCTTGCGAATCTGCCGCGCCGTCTCCAGACCATTGATACCTGGTGGCATCCTCATATCAATCAGGGCAACCGCAAAGGGGGTTCCGGCCACCACCGAATCCTCTACGGCAGCCACCACCTCCCTCCCTTGAGAGCAGCTGGTCAGTTCATAGGAGTCACGCAGACAGCCATCACTCCCGGCCTCTTCCTCTCCATCCAGCAGTCCGGTGAGACTCTCCAGCTCTTTTCTATACTGCTCCTGACGATTACGGCTCGCAGACTGCCCCTGCACAAACAGCCGCTTGTAGAGTGCAAGAATGAGTGGATCATCATCCGCCACCAGCAAACGGCGATTCCTGCTGTTGTCTTTGCTATTGCTCACACTACAAACATCCGCGTCCACCAGGGACGTTTTTTTCTCTCCACCAAAAACTCTCTGAATCAATTCCCGCAAACGGCCCCGTACCAAACCTTCCGGAACAGGACTCCGATTATACCCCGTCAAACAGGGCCGCAATTTTCTCACTGTTGGGCTGCTCAACTACTCCTCGCTCGGTGACGATAAGATCGACCAACTCGGCCGGGGTCACATCAAACACCGGGTTCCACCCCGCCGCATCCTCTGCAGCCATACGCTTGCCGTTACTGCAGGAAAACAACTCCTCTGCTGCACGCTCCTCTATCGGAATCTCTGCCCCGGTCGCCACCGCCTGATCTATGGTAGAGGTTGGGGCTACCACCATGAACTTGACCCCATGATGACGCGCTGCGATGGCCGTGGTGTAGGTACCAATCTTGTTGGCCACATCTCCATTGGCGGCAATCCGGTCAGAGCCCACCACTACCCACTGTACCTTACCCTGCTTCATCAGCCAGGAAGAGGCTCCATCGGCCAGCAGCGAGGTGGGAATACCATCCTGAAGCAGCTCCCAGGCGGTAAGCCTCGCCCCCTGCAGCCAGGGCCGGGTCTCATCGGCAAATACGGCACTCAGTCGCTGCTGTTCCCAGGCAGCACGAATCACCCCCAACGCAGTGCCATACCCTCCCGTTGCCAGCGCCCCGGCATTGCAGTGGGTCAGTACACCACTACCGGCCGCTATGTAGTCTGCCCCCAACCTTCCCATGCTCTTGCAGGCATCGATATCTTCCTGATGAATCGCCTCCGCCTCGGACTCCAGCCGCTGTAACAGGGTGACCTCGTCGCCATCCAATAGCCTGCGCATACGCTCGATCGCCCAGTGCAGGTTGATCGCGGTGGGGCGTGCCTGTGCCAGCTCATCCAAATCATCCTCCAGGGCAGCATGCCAGGCACCACACACACTACAGTCGATACGGTTTCTTGCCGCCAGCACCACCCCATAGGCAGCCGTCACTCCAATGGCAGGGGCACCTCGTACCACCATATCACGAATGGCCGCTCCCACCTCTTCCACATCACGGTAGTGAAGGTAGCTCTCCTGCAGTGGCAGCAGACGCTGATCGAGTAGTATCAACTGCTCTCCATCCCATTGAATGGCGGGGGACTCCTTTCGATCCATCATCATGGTTGCATTCCTCTTGTAATTTCATGGTCAAACCGTAATCTTACACTGCATGAAGACCATTGATACATTGATACATGCCCGTTGGGTGATTCCGATTGAACCGCAAGAGGTGGTACTGGAGCACCACTCGATCGCCATTGAGGATGGCAAAATCCTCGAACTACTCCCTACAGAAGAGGCCCGATCGCTCTACCAGGCCGCCTATTCGATTAATCTCGACCAGCATGCCGTAATGCCGGGACTGATCAACAGCCACACCCATGCAGCGATGTCACTGATGCGTGGCCTGGCTGACGACCTGCCGCTGATGAGCTGGCTGCAGGAACACATCTGGCCGACCGAACAGACCCATGTCAACGAGGATTTTGTACGCGCGGGTACTGAGCTGGCCATTGCCGAGATGCTGCGCAGCGGCACCACCTGCTTCAATGACATGTACTTCTTTCCCGAGATGACCGCACAGGTTGCAACCCATGCCGGGATGCGCGCAAGCGTGGGGCTGCTGATGATCGACTTCCCCACGGCCTGGGGCAGCGGCCCGGAGGAGTACCTGGAGAAGGGGATTACACTGCATGAGCAGTATCGCAACTCGTCACTGATCCATACCACTTTTTCCCCACACGCCCCCTACACCGTGTCGGATGAACCACTGCAGAAAATCCAAACCCTGGCAACCGAGCTGGATCTGCCAATCCACATGCATATCCATGAGACCGCTACAGAGGTCTCGGATGCACTCTCCCACTCCAGTATGCGCCCGCTGCAACGGCTGGAGCAGCTGGGACTGCTTACCCCGAGGCTCGCTGCAGTTCACATGACACAACTCACTGCAGAGGAGATCACGCTACTGGCTGAGCGCAATGTCTCGGTCATCCACTGCCCGGAGTCCAACCTCAAACTGGCCAGTGGATTCTGCCCGGTGCATGCGCTGAACGGGGCGGGCGTCAACGTAGCCCTAGGCACCGATGGCGCCGCCAGCAATAATGATCTGGATCTGCTGGGTGAGATGAAGACTGCAGCACTGCTGGCCAAGGGGGTTTCCGGGGAAGCTACCGCCGTGCCTGCACATCAGGCCCTGAAGATGGCTACACTCAATGGCGCACGTGCACTCGGGCTTGAGCAACAGGTCGGCTCACTACGCCCTAGCAAGGCGGCAGACCTGATCGCTATACGGCTTGATGAGCTCGAATCACAGCCCCTGTATGATGTCGTCTCTCATCTAGTCTACGCCACCAGCCGCAACCAGGTCGAGGAGGTGTGGGTTCAGGGACGACACCTGCTTCATCAGCGTGAACTGCTTACCCTGGATAGCGCAAAAGCGGTGCGACAGGCGACCGAGTGGCAAGGTAAAATAGCGCCATGAATGAGAACACCCAGAATGTAGACCCGGATGAAATAGCCAAATTCGAGGCACTGGCGCACCGCTGGTGGGATCGTGACAGCGAATTCAAGCCGCTGCATGACATGAATCCGCTACGGCTGGATTACATCGAACGTTTCACCCCAATGCAGGGGATGAAAATCCTCGACGTTGGCTGTGGTGGTGGCATCCTCTCCGAGGGGATGGCTCGGGCCGGGGCCAGTGTGACCGGCATCGATATGGGTGAAGCCCCCCTCTCGGTGGCCAAACTCCATCTACTGGAGTCACAGCTTGAGATTGAGTATCGCCAGATCCCGGTAGAGGCACTGGCTGACGAACAGCCCGGCAGCTATGACCTCATCACCTGCATGGAGATGCTGGAGCACGTCCCCGACCCCGCCTCCACCATCGAGGCCTGCAGCCGACTGGTAAAACCAGAGGGACACCTCTTCTTCTCCACCATCAACCGTAACTTCAAGTCCTACATGATGGCCATTATCGGTGCCGAGTATCTGCTCAATCTGCTCCCGAAGGGAACTCATGAACACGACAAATTCATCAAACCAGCCGAACTGGAGCGTTGGTGTCGGCAGGCGGAACTGCAGATTGATGACCTGACCGGAATGCACTACAACCCACTGACCATGGTCTATACCCTCGGCCCCGGTGTCGACGTCAACTACTTTGCCCATGCCCGCCCTCTTGGTGGTTAGTGGCTGGTGGTTAATGATTAGTGGGTAGTGGTTAATACGTCGTGGCGATAAAGGCACTCCTGTTTGACCTGGACGGTACGCTGGCCGATACCGCTCCAGATCTCGCCTACGCCCTCAACCAGACCCTGATCAAGGCGGGGCGTTCACCTCTACCATTTGAACCGATTCGTGCGCTCGCCTCCAATGGCAGCGCCCCATTGATCGAGCTTGGATTCGGTAGCGACCTCGATCAGGCCGAGCTTGAGCGGCACCGTCAACAGCTGCTCTCTATCTACCTCGACAACCTGACTCGTGAAACCACACTCATGCCGGGCATGGAGCCGCTGTTACTTCAGCTGGAAGAGCAACAGTTGGCCTGGGGCGTAGTCACCAATAAACCGGCCCGCTTTACCAAGCCACTGATGCAACAGCTGGGGTTGAGTGAACGGGCCAGCTGCATCATTAGCGGAGATACCACTGCACATAGCAAGCCCCACCCCGGCCCTCTGCTACATGCCAGCGAGCTGATCGGTCTGCAGCCACAACAATGTATCTATCTGGGTGATGCCCGGCGTGATATCGAGGCAGGCAAGCGTGCTGCAATGACCACCATTGCCTGCCGTTTCGGCTATCTGGCTGCAAACGACGAGATTGAACGCTGGGGTGCCGACCACATTATCGACCACCCAGAGGAGGCAGTGAGATGGATTGGGCGCTGATCATCACCTCTGCAACATTAACAATTATCGCCCTGTTGCTATGGCGCAAAAATGCTCAGCTACAGAACGAGCGTGGCGAACTACGCGAAGAGAATATACGCCTCAGCACCACTCTGGAGAGTGAACGGGATCAGCTTGAAGCGCGCTTGCAGCAGGCTCGTGGTGAGAACGGTGAACAGCTGCAACAGCTGATTCAGGAGCTCTCCAACAGCGCACTGAAGAACAACAGTGAATCTTTCCTCAAGCTGGCGCAGGAGTCACTCACCAGACACCACACCCAGGCAGATGGGGAGCTGAAACAGCGTCAGCAGGCGATCGATGCACTGCTGCAACCGATCCGCTCCACTCTGGAAAAGAGCGAAAAACAGCTACGGGAGATCGAGAAGGAGCGCAAGGAGCAGTATGGTGCACTCACCCACCATCTGGAGAGCATCACCCTGACTCAACAGCAACTGCAGCAGGAGACGCGCAATCTGGTTCAGGCTCTACGCCGCCCGGAGGTGCGTGGACAGTGGGGTGAACTGACACTGAAGCGCCTGGCTGAGCTGGCGGGCATGGTCGAGCATGCCGATTTTATCGAGCAGGAGCAGACCAGCAGTGAACAGGGCCTGCTTCGCCCCGACATGGTGATCCACCTGCCGGATCAACGCGCCATCATTGTGGATGCCAAGACCCCACTCGACGCCTACATCAGTGCCACCGAGGCCGGTACCGATGAAGAACGCCAGCAGCAACTTGGGCGCCATGCCCGCAATGTGCGCAAGCGCGTCAAGGAGCTGGCCGCCAAGAGCTACTGGTCTCAGTTCGAGGAGAGCCCCGATTTTGTGGTGCTCTTCATCCCGGGGGATCAGTTCCTCAGCACCGCACTGGAACTTGATCATTCCCTGCTGGAGGATGCTCTGCGGGAAAAGGTGATCCTCGCCACCCCCACCAGTCTGGTAGCCCTGCTGCGTGCAGTCGCCTTTGGCTGGAAACAGCAGGAGGTGGCACGCAATGCCGAAACCATTCGTGAGGTGGGTGTACAGCTATATGATCGCTTTGCCACCTTCAGCACACACCTGAGCAAGGTTGGCAAAAGCCTGAGTAGTGGGGTAGATGCCTTCAACAAGGCGGTAGGATCACTCGAACGAAATGTACTACCCGGTGCGCGCCGCTTTACAGAAATGGGCATTCACCCCAACAAAGAGCTGATAGAGCCCTCCCCGGTCGAGAAACTGACCCGCACACCCAAGGAGCTGGAGGCTCCCGACAAGGAGTAATGATGGACAACCACTATACCCCCGCCGCCAACCTGTTACAGGGTCGCACCATTCTGGTCACCGGTGCTGGTGATGGACTGGGACGTGCCGCCGCTCAAGCCTATGCAGCCCACGGCGCCACCGTGCTGCTGGTTGGGCGTACCGTTTTTCGCCTTGAAGATACCTACGATGCCATCGTCAAGGCGGGCCACCCGGAGCCATTCATCTTCCCACTCGATTTCGCCAAGGCAGATGAGGAAGCCTACCAGGGGCTGGCTGGTGGTATCGCCAATGAAATCGGAAAACTGGATGGTCTGCTCCACAATGCGGCCCACCTTGGTGATCTCAGTCCCATTGAGCACTACACCCTGAAGCAGTGGGAGACCGTCTTCAAGGTCAATGTCACTGCTGAATTCCTGCTGAGTAAATACACCATCCCGCTACTGCGCCAGGCCAGCGACCCGGCCATGATCTTCACCAGTTCCGGCGTTGGTCACAACGGTCGTGCCTATTGGGGGGCCTATGCCGCCTCCAAGTTTTCCAATGAGGGGATGGCACAGGTTCTGGCGGATGAGCTGGAGGCAGACAAGATACGGGTTAATATCATCGACCCTGGCGTTGCCAGAACTGTGATGCGTGCAAAGGCATTTCCTGGAGAGAACCCGAACAACAACCCTGCACCGGAATCACTGATGGGGGCCTACCTCTATCTGATGGGGCCAGACAGTACCGGGGTCAGTGGAGAGAGGATTTGCGCATGGATCGACTAGCAAGAGGGCTAGTCATCACCACGGTGGTTTGAAATTCGCTGTACCAGCCACCAGATCAGCAGACCCAGAAGCGCAAGCAGTAACCAGATCCGCCACATCTTCTCTACCTGCCTTGCAGGATCCGGCTGAACTCACCAACCATACTCCGCCCTACAGCCAGATCCAGTGCCTTGTATCCGTCGTCATTCTCGACTTCAACCTCTGCTCCGGAGTCAATCAGCAGACGCACCATATCCCGGTTCCCGCGACGCACCGCAGAGTGCAATACCGTATCCCCATGCTTGCCCTGTGCATTGAGATCAGCACCATGCTCAATCAGCAGAGAGACCATCACAATCAGCCCACGGTTTACCGCTTCACGCAGTGGAGTATCTCCAAACCGGTTTTTATGGTTGAGGTTTGCCCCCCGTTCAATCAGCAGCTCTACCAGCCCATGATCCCCTCGATAAACCGCCTGCAGCAGCGGTGAATCTCCAAAATGGTTCTCAATATTGACATCCGCCCCCCCCTTGATCAGCAGCTCGATCATCTCTACAGAACGCGCAAGGTGGAGTGGCATCTCACGGTAGCGATTGGCTGTATTGATGTCGTGCCCCTCATCAATATACTGCTGCACTCTCTGCAGGTCATTGCGCTGCACATAGTCATGCACGGCATGCTCTGCCTGTGCAGAAAACCCCACTAGCAACAGCAACCACAGAACACTTCTTCTCAACATTGGTGCCTCCTGAGTACAGTGGTGCCCGGAGCCGGAATCGAACCGGCACGGTGTTTCCACCGAGGGATTTTAAATCCCTTGCGTCTACCAATTTCGCCATCCGGGCACAAAAAACCGCTGAAGTATACCATTCAGCGGTTGTCTTGTTCGATCAAGGAGTGGTTATCCATCGAGCAACAGAGAATTTCCACACTCAATCAAGCGGCTACACTCTCTTCCCCACCCTCCGATTCATCTTCAACCAGGCTCAATTTTTGTTGATTCGGAAGCAGTTTTTCCCGGATCTGCTGTTCGATCTCCCGAGCCATCTCCGGGTTCTCTTTCAAAAACTGACGCACATTATCCTTGCCCTGCCCAATGCGCTCTTTTCCATAGCTGTACCAGGCTCCTGATTTTTGAACGATCCCCTGATCCACACCCAGATCAATGATTTCTCCCTCACGGGAGATTCCTTCACCATAGAGGATATCGAAGGTGACCTGCTTGAACGGCGGGGCCACCTTGTTCTTTACCACCTTGACCCGGGTATCATTACCCAGCACCTCATCCCCCTTCTTGATTGCACCAATGCGGCGGATATCGAGCCGTACCGAGGAGTAGAATTTGAGCGCATTGCCACCGGTCGTGGTCTCTGGTGAACCAAACATCACCCCAATCTTCATCCGAATCTGGTTAATGAAGATCACCAAGGTGTTGGAACGTTTGATGTTGGCAGTCAACTTGCGCAGGGCCTGAGACATTAGTCGGGCCTGGAGCCCAACGTGGGTATCCCCCATATCGCCCTCCAACTCTGCCTTGGGTGTCAATGCTGCTACTGAGTCCACAATAACAATATCAACCGCACCCGAGCGCACCAGCATATCGGCAATCTCCAATGCCTGCTCGCCGGTATCGGGCTGTGACACCAACAGATCATCAATATTCACCCCCAGCTTTTGTGCATACAGGGGATCAAGCGCATGCTCCGCATCGACAAAGGCTGCCGTCCCTCCCAACTTCTGCATCTCTGCCACTGCATGCAGCGTCAACGTGGTCTTGCCGGAGGATTCGGGACCATAGATCTCTACAATGCGCCCACGTGGCAGACCACCAATGCCAAGTGCGATATCCAGCCCCAGTGAACCGGTAGATACTGCATCAATATCTCTCTGCGCGTTGTCATCCCCCAGCCGCATGACCGAGCCCTTGCCGAACTGACGCTCAATCTGCCCCAGCGCCATATCCAGTGCCTTGCGCTTGTTCTCGTCCATCACCAACTCTGTTGCCTGTCCCATGGATACTCTCCGAAATTAGTCTTTACAGATAAAAACAAAAAAGAACATTGGTTCTCTTTTCTGTTTTCACTATACCGAAAAAATTCAGCGTCGCAACCAGTTTTTTCTATTTGTTCTCTTTTGTTGAGTTATGGTGCGCCAGCCACCATAGCAGAAGCCCCACCAGGATCATCGGCAGCGAGAGCAACTGACCCATCGTGAGCCACTCAAAGGCGAGATAACCAATATGTGCATCTGGCACCCGGAACAGTTCAACAAAGCTGCGGAAGAGCCCGTAACCGATCAGGAACAGTGCAGAAACCGCCATCACCGGCCGGGGCTTCGCTGAAAAGATCCAGAGCAGGAGAAACAGCCCCCCCCCCTCCAGCAGCGCCTCATAGAGTTGCGAGGGGTGGCGCACCAACAATAGTGGATCCGTTCGGGTGAAGATCATCCCCCAGGCAACATCGGTCTCGCGCCCCCAGAGTTCACCATTGATAAAGTTACCGATACGCCCGGCCCCCAACCCGATGGGAACCAGTGGTGCCACAAAATCGGTCACCTGGAAGAAGGTCAGACCAATTTTTCGGGAAAACAGTAGAAGTGCCGCCAACACCCCGAGCAGCCCACCGTGGAAGGACATCCCCCCCTGCCAGATCTTGAAGATGTCCAGTGGGTGCTGCAGATACGAGGCCAGGTCATAAAAGAGAATGTATCCAATGCGCCCCCCGAGAATGACACCAATGGCGGCATAGAAGACCAGATCCCCAACCCGCTCCTCATCCCATGGCATACCATGCAGGACAGCTCGACGTACTCCCAGCCACCAGGCAGAGAGAAAGCCAATCAGATACATGATGCCGTACCAGTGCACTTTCAACGGTCCCAGCTCGAACCAGGGTTGGATTTCCGGGGCGATCATGCGTTGGGGAGCACTCTTGCGAAGAAGGTCTTGATGTACTCGGTCTCCAGGATGGCCGGATGAATCGGATGATCCGGCCCCTGATGCCCCTCTTCCAACAGCACCAGATTACGGTCGATATGGCGACTGGAGGAGAGCAACATCCCCTTGAGCTGGTCACGCTGCAGATGGTGGGAACAGGATGCACTGACGAGAATACCATCCCGACTCAACAGTCGCATCGCCAACTCATTGATGCGCCGGTACCCCTGCAGCCCACTCTTCTGATCCTTCTTGCGTTTGATGAAAGCGGGAGGATCGACAACCACCACATCAAACTGCTCTCTGGCAGCTCGCAACTCTTTTAGCGCCTCGAACGCATCTCCCTGCAAGGTAGCGACCCGATCCGTCACGCCATTGAGTGCCGCATTATGGTGAACCTGCTCCAGAAAGGTCTCGGAGGCATCGACACAGATCACTTCACTGGCACCCGCCACTGCCGCCTGCACCCCCCAACCACCGATATAACTGAAGAGGTCGAGAACCCGTCTTCCTGCAACATAATGCTGTAGCCGCTCGCGACTGATGCGGTGGTCGTAATACCAACCTGTCTTTTGTCCCTTGAGCAGTGGCGCCTCAAACCGCACCCCATTCTCCTCCAGCTCGACCCGCTCCGGGGCCTCACCCACTACGCAATCAACCTGTTGCACCAACCCTTCCACACTACGTGCAGAGGTATCATTCTTCAACACCACCACGGTTGGTTTGAGCACCTTTTCCAGTGCAGCAACCACAGCGCTTGTCACCTGCTCCATCCCCACCGTAGTGATCTGCACCGAGACCACATCACCAAAACGATCCACTACCAGTCCGGGCAACCCGTCCGACTCCCCATGCACCAGCCGATAGCAGGGTTTGGAGAAGAGCCGTTCGCGAATAGAGAGTGCCACCTTGAGACGGTGAGTAATCAGTGACTGATCCAGACGATAGCGGCTGTCACGACTAACCAACCGAGCCGCAATCAAGGTATTGGGATTGATGTAACCGTTCCCGAGCGACTTGCCGTTGGCTGCCTGAAGCTCCACCTGCTGCCCCGGCTCAAACGCAGATAGTGGTGTTGTGGCGGTATCGATCTCATTGCTGTAGACCCAAAGATGCCCTGCGCGCAGTCGGCGCTCTTCACCTTTTTTCAGCCTCAATGGGGGAAGTTTACTCATATTCACTCTCTATCAATCTTCTCGAAAGTTCGTTCATGCCACGACTCCAGGTTGTCTGCAGCCATGGATGGGCTGCGGTCAAGCGACACAAGGATGTGCCTGATCGCAGCTGGAATCGTGGTATGAATGGACTTATGCAACGTTTAAACTGAGCCACGATAAAAAAAGGCGCTCCACTGCAGAGCGCCTTTCCGTTGTTGCTATAGAGCCTGACGCTTACAGGTAGAGCGTCATGGTCTCGGAGCTGCCCGACTCGTCAAAGAAGGTGGATGCGCCCACAAACTCAACCCCATCGATGAAGTCGCTGTGATCATAGCCGAACAGCTCAACGGTCATCTGGCAGGCAAGGAACTTCACCTCCATCTCCTGACAAATCTCACGCAACTCTTCAATCGAGGCGACACCATGCTTCTGGGTGGTCTTCAACATCATATCGGTTGCAAACTTCTCCATGCCGGGCATGTTGTTCATGAACACATTGGGCAGGATCGGCCCCCAGTTGATCTTCTGGAACCACTCCGGACCAAACGGCATCTTCATCGGCATGGCCGGGTTACCGGCAGGGGAGACACGCAGCTTGCTGGTATCTTTCAGCAGCAGATTCAGGCCATAGAAGGTGAAGAACATGGAGACCTCCTTACCCAAGGCGACCGCTGTGCTGCCAAGGATAAACGGAGGATAGGCCCAGTCCAGGGTACCCTTGGTACAGATCATGGAAACTTTATTGATATCAGACATCTTGATTCCCTCTTTATCGAGCAAAAACGGCTGGAGTTTCTGCTCCAGCCGTTTCCGGTATTGGTCTATTCAGATCAGGACTTCTTGATCATGAATACAAACTTGCCACCCTCTTCACCGGAATAGACCAACTCATTCCCGGTCTGGTTACAGAATGCCTCAATGTCCTTAACTGAACCTGGATCGGTTGCAATCACTCGCAGAACCTGACCTGCATCCATAGTATTGATGGTCTTCTTGGTGCGCAAAATAGGCAGTGGGCAGTTCAGTCCAGATGCGTCCAGTTCTTGATCAAAATCAGCCATTCTTTACTCTCCGTTTCTCTGTTACTCTGTTGTTGATGAAAGCCGCAATTATGCCTCAAAATCGGATCGAGATACACAATCGCCAATAAATATGGGCCGATACTTATATTACATTCCCTCGAAGATAGCAAGTATTACTGCACTATTTTACGTAATTCCAGTTTGTGCAATGCTTGGTACAGCACCGCTGGCCAGCGCGGAAATCCGCCTCCCCTCACTTGGAGGAGACAGCACCCTCTCTGTCATGACCCCTCAACAGGAGCAGCTGCTGGGTGAGGCCTTCATGCGCTCTCTCCGGCAGCAGATCGAGATCATTGAGCAGCCCGAAATTAACCACTACATCAAGGCACTCGGTCAACAGCTGGTGCTACAGAGTGATGACCCCAACGGCAGTTTCGAATTTTTCGTGGTGCGGGACAGCTCCATCAACGCCTTTGCCGGTCCCGCCGGTAAAATCGGCATCCACACCGGTCTGATCGAGAAGGCCGAAAGCGAGGGGGAACTGGCTGCCGTACTGGCACATGAAATTGCTCACGTCACCCAGCGCCACCTGTTACGACGACTGGAGAGCCAACAGACCCAGTCCCTGCAAACTGCAGCAACCGTTCTGGCCACACTGATTGCCGCAACGGCCAACTCCTCCCAGGCTGGTGAGGCGGTTATCGCCACTTCAGCCGGACTATCGCTGCAGCAGCAGATCAACTTCACCCGCAACAATGAACAGGAGGCGGACCGGATTGGCATGCAGATTCTCCATAGCGCATCCTACTCTCCTGAAAACATGCCTGCCTTTTTCAAAAAACTGCAACAGGCCTCACGCTATGACGGTGACAGCATCCCCGAATATTTGCGCACTCACCCGCTAAGCCTGTCCAGAATTGCCGATGCCGAAGGGCGTATACGACACTATCCGCCGCTCGCAAAACGTAACAGCGAGGAGTTCCACCACATCCGGACGCTGCTGCTGGTGGAGAATTTCACCCCGCCCGCTGCCGCCATACACCACTACCAGGCCGGATCCCTGCATGCCAACAACCAACAGACGCTTGACCGTCAGCAGTTTGGACTCGGCGTTGCACAGCTACGTGCCGATGATGCAGCACAAGCGCTGGAGACCCTCTCTCCCCTGCTACAGAGACAGGAGACCCCCACCCTCTTGACTCAGGTTGCCCGCGCAGAGTTCGCAACCGGTGCCACCACCAGCGCACTGAAACGCATTGAAGAGGCACGCCAACTCTACCCACACCACCTTGGGCTACTCCAGTTTCACGCCTCCATTCTGCAACAAATGAGAAGCTACGAGCCCGCCATCCAGCAACTTCAACAAGGCATCAGCAACCACCCTGCTGCATCCAGCCTCTACCAACAGCTCGCAACCCTCTACACCGTAGCCAACCATCCCGTAGAGGCGCACCTTGCACGTGCGCACTACCACTACCTTCAGGGAGAGACCAAGCTGGCGCTACAGCAGCTGGACTATGCCGAACGAGCCGCCAAACAGCAGCAGAGCGACTTTATCCTCTTCTCCACCATCGATGAGCGCCGTCGGCACTATGAAGAGAAGAGATCGCTGGAGCAGGCTGAAGAGCGAAAAACATAGATCCATCTACTAGGGGTAAAAGTGGAGTTCCCTTGATTCTTTTAGGGTGGATCCTCATAATTCGTCCACTTTTCTACCCATTCAACCATGAGGCACTAGAGACAATGAACACCGTCCTGAAAGAACTTCTGGAAGAGCTGACTCCTGAGCAGTTTGATGAATTCAAAGCGAACAAAATGCTTAACAAGATCTACTCCATGAGCGGCGACACCTCTATCGATGACATTGTGAACAATGCAAAGGCCACCGCCTCTTCCGCCATGTTGCGTTACCTCTACCCTCGCAAGAGTGGAGTGGCCGAGTGGACCGGTGTAACCAAGGCTGACAACAACGCAAGTAGCGGAGCGACCGCAGCTGCTGCCGACGATAGTAGTGAAGCTGCCCCTGCCGCTGCTACCGATACCGTCAAGCCGGCGGTAAAACTGGCTGAACCAACCCCGGAGTACGACCTCTCTGATCCCGACTCTCTCCCACTATGGATGAAGATGAAGCTGAAGAAAGAGGGCAAACTCTGATCCAATAACGGATATAAAATCCAACAGAAAAGGGGCTGCATGATCGGTGCAGCCCCTTTTTCATGTCTGCGATACAGCGATTCAGGAATTCCTTAGTTACGCCGCATGCAGCTGACTAAGATCAACCACCTCAACCAGAATCGGATTTCCGGAGAGGATAATGGAGCTGTCCAGCTGCAGCGGAAACAGGCGTTCCACCATCCCGCCTGTCCGAGTTTCCATCCTGACATCACGATAATGGGCGGAAGTTTGTGCCGAGCTCTGAGTGGGTTTGATTGCCTGTTTCATGGTATCTCTCCAAATGTGGTGTGGACTACCCCAAAACATGCACAATTCAGGCCACTTCATAAAGTGGCCCTATTCACAGAAGCGCTATTTTACTGCGACACGTCCTCCCCTTCAGGAAGGGATTCTTCAGTCGAATCGGAAATCATTTCAGCAGGAGTCTCAGCTGCCTCCACCACCGCCTCGATCATCTTCTTACCTACCTTCTTGACTACCTTCTCCACCTCTTCAACGGTGGCATTTTTGGCTGCTGTCAGCGAGATGGAACCACTGACTGTCACCGCCAGCATCTCACTGCCAGCAGGGGCCGTAACTCCCTGAGCGGACTCCATCGCAAACATACCACGAGACATCGGCATCACCGGCTCCTCGTCCATCTCTTGCCCCACCCTTAGCTCAAGCAACTTCCATAGCTCCGGCCCCTCTCCTGCTGCCGCCGCATACGCAGAGGCTCGCTCTTTGAAGCGGGCAATCGCCTGAACCTTCAAGCGATCCTCAATCTCTCTTTTACGCTCCGGCGAGATCACATATTTCAACCCCTGAATCTGCCCTCCTGCCTGCTGAATATCCCCCAGCGATGAGAGCAGCCCATCAAATACAGCTGTTTCCAACTTCAATGTCTGACGCACAACCCACTCCTCACGCCCCATCGACTTCTTTCCATAGGGCTGACTCCAGGTCTGATAGCCGCCTGAACTCACTTTGACTCCACCGATTGCGATTGCCTCCGCCATCGAAACAATCTCCTGTGCCACCCGATTGACCTCGGCAGAGACCGCACCGGCATCCTGTGCCTTATACTGAATATTGACCTCCACCTCGAGCAGATCACTTGCCACCTCCATCATTTCGGTTACCTGGAAGTGGATAGTGGGTTGTTCTGCTGCTTGCAACGGAGCAATAAGACCAAATAGCAAGAGCGCATAGGGATACATTTTCATGGAATGAAGAGACTCCTTCACTTAGTAATCGACACCAATATTGGGACGGGAAACTCTACACCATCTCATCTATTAGCAACAGATCATCTTGCTGGGAATAAACTTCAAAGCCACTACTCTCTTGCTCTTCTGGACAACATGAATCAAGAACCGATAGGTTATCACTCGTAGTGAATGGGAGTGACTCTAGGAGTCTGTCGGATTTAGCCCACCCAACAACTGCCAGCTGATAAAATAGGTA